>JABHXC010000055.1 GCA_018657475.1 Candidatus Woesearchaeota archaeon | reverse complement strand
CCATCAGCAAGAACTAATCCAGTTAAACTTCCCGTCCCAATATCAGTTCCACACCAATCAATACATGCAGAAACAGAAAGAGCATCAAAATTTTCATCTATACTTCCTTCAGGTAAACCTCTGTTAAACGCTCCTTCTAATGATTCCCAACGTTTAACTGGACCGTTTGAACAATAAGATCCAGCAGAAGCACACCTATCATCACACCAAAAAGAATCTGTTTCAGTAGTAACTGCAACACCCGCAAGAGATTCATCTTCCCCTAATGTTCTTCCTAACTCTTCACAAACTCCTAATTTGTGAAAACTACAATCTACACTACATTTAACTTCTTCACATTGTGGAAATATTTCTAAATCACATTCACCTGGAATAAATATAGTTCCAATATCACAATCACCATATAATTCACAATCTGCTGTTGCTTCTTCCCTAGTAACAGAATTACAGTATAATGATTCATCTCCATCAAGATACAAATAGCAACCTTCTTCTGCTACAACTTGAACTGCTGAAAGTGCTAGCACTAGAACTAGAAGTACGACGAGTAAACCTCTTTTTTCCCTCATTTTCTAATGAGTAAAATTAATCTTTTGAGGTTTATAAATGTTGGGTTCATTTACAGAGGAGAAATTAGTATAAAATTATTCAAAATCATCATCTGGGCTCTCACCCAAAGGTTCACAAACATATCTGCTTCCAAAAACACCTGACCAAAAACCTTCATCAATACATTCCCCATCAAAATTTCCATTAAAACTATTATCACAAAGTTTCCCAATAGTTGTAGATCCACACCCACATGAAAATGAACTTGGTTGATTAACTGGATCAAAACCAACTATGCTCCCTTCACTAGAAAAAACAACTTCAGAAGTACACAGTTCAACTTCTCCACAACCAAACTCATTAATGCCACCACACCAACCCGCAGTAGCAATTAAACTATTAATTGGCTTCCCTGCACAAACAGGGTCAATTTCTTCAGTATTACAACCAAATTCTTCGCCCCCACATAAAAGAGGCCCAGGAACTTCAACAACATTTCCACAAACATTTCCTCTTTCTCCATCACAAGTTGCCGTAACTTCTTTTAGATGATATTCATTTTCAAAACAACCTCTTCCTGAAAAACATTCTTCTCCTGCTTCTTTTGGAGTTCCATCAATACAACAAGCATGACTTGCTAAAACCACTGGTCTTTCATCACCTTTTTCACCTAATTCATCATATAAATAAAGTGCATTTAACTCATCAACATAAGGGTAAGGATATCCTTCATAAAAAAATTCAGAACATTTTTGTACAGTTACTGTCAAATCATTAACTACATCATACTGACATAATGGATTTTCTTCATCATAAACCACTTTACCTTCAACAGATTGAGTAAATTCTCCTTCTGTAGGAAATACCTCTCCAATTGCTTGTTTAATCTCAGCTAAAGTCATAGTTATTTCTCCAGGATCACAACCACTTTCTCCTGGAATCATAAATTCTGTATCTTCTAATACTAATGGCGTAACTAATGACCCTAATGAAAATTCAAATGCACCAGCAAATTCTCCTTCAGGTAAGCTTCCTGGTTCAACTTTAACACAAACAGGATCTTCCAATGCAATAATTTCAGAACCAGTCAATGCATTGGTCAAAATAACATTTGGATTAACAATTGGATCTTTCTTAACTTTAACTTTCTGCCAATCAGCTAAGTAATCATCTTCTGCTCTAACTGTAAATTCTCTCTCAGGCAATACTGAAGATTCATAATTTTTAGTAATCGTTTCAAAATCTCCATCATCATTAGCTAAACTCAATTTAACAGAATCCTCATCAGGATCTTTTGCAACAATATCTATAACCACTTTCCCCAATTCATTTGTTGCACCTTCAACAATTAAATAATCATATCCTTCTGCAGGACACCTATCAACCCAACTTAATGCTGGAGGCCTGTTTTGCCTAGCAATTTGAAATACTAATTCATTAGTACCATCTTGAACAATGAAAGGAATAATTGAATCGCCATTAACTTCAATAATAGTTCCAAGTTCAATATCTAAATTTTTATATTTATCAACAGACATTCTTCTTTCACAAGAATAATAGTTTAATTCCTCATCAAAAACACAATTTTCAGAAGTGTCAATTTCACTTGCAAAAGTAAATGTATCTTCAGACATAATTAGTTCATGATATTTATCATATTCAAAATCTAAAAATCTCCTATCCCATTCTAATGGCCCTTGTAAAGCAATAACTTCTAATGCCTGTTTAAATTTAGTTGGATAAAAGAAATCAAATTCAGATATTTGAAAAAACTCTTCACTTCCACCGATAGAAAATCTCATTGGAAAATGTACCTCAACATTAACTCCAGAATCTCTAAAAATTGTAGAGAATGTTAAATCTTCATCAGAAAAATCTGCTGCTTCAGAAACATCTGCTCTTACTTTATCTTGAACACAACTTGCAGTTCTTGTTTGTAAAAATTGTGCCAAATTTGATTGTAATGTAGAAAGAAATACATGTTGATCACCTTTCAGGATAGTAGTAGTTGGATATTTGTATTCACAAAATCCATTTGGAGTTCCATCACGACATGGATATTGATTATCTGGAGTATAATCAGCATGACTAATAGCGTATGCAACTCTTATATTTTCTTCATCAGAATTTTCTCCAAGTGCAATACCTTCAATAAATGTTTTTCTTCCACCTTGATCTTCCCAGATTGTTCCTTGTTGTGCCAATAATTCCAATCCATCTTGTAAATTATCTTCTAAACAATCTTCAACAAAAATTCTTAATCCTTCTTTATCAAATAACTGACTTAAAACCTGTTCTTTCTCTCCTTCTAATGTTCCTACTTGTACAGAATTAACTAAAAACAAAATAAAAAGAAAAACAATAAGAATAACCACTCCCAAAATCATGAAAACGGTTAATTGTCCTTTTTTCATTTTAACGTAAACTTCCAGTTAACTGCGGCCAGAAGAAATCTAATGCATGTAAAGCCTCAACCCTATGAACTCCTGCTGTTTCATTATAGGAACATGCTAAATAATCTGTTCCAGATGCAAGTTCTAATAATTCTGGATGAGCTTCTTCTTCATCAATAAATCTTTCTTCAGTAAACTTGCATAAATCATCTGAAAATCCGGTATATTCTGCAACTAATGTCTGTTTAACTCCAGGAAATATTTCTTGTACGGCCCTAACTTGTTGATCACCATTATCTTTCAGATACAATTCCCTAAAGTTTTGTGCTTCTTCAACAAAACCTCGCTGCTCTTCTAAGACCGCGCCAGATCTAAACAAGTTAGAAAAGAATGTTGCAATGTTATCTCCCACACCGGGTTCAAAACCAAGATCATCTTTAGCAAAGATAACTGCGTTCAGTTCTTTATGATACCAAACTTTTCCATTACTTGTAGTGCAAGAAACAAATCCTTCTCCTTCTCTTGAACAATCAATATCAGTTCCTAATGTACTAAGGAAACTGTCAAAACCATCAACTGGCCTGTTTAATGTTGTTGCAAATGCTAAATCACCGTCTCTCTGTAAAATACATACATTATTGATACAAGTATTTTCTACTGGACTATCGGCAAAAAGTTCATGATCTTGAATGTTCGGAAAACAATTTCCTTGATATTTATTAGGATTATCAAAAATACTTTCTGGAGCTAAATTTTCTTGAACACCAATAAGTGATTCTTTCCCATCAAGATTCAGGAAAGCGTTTATTGGATTAGTACACAATAAGGTGTAATTATTATCACCTTCATTTAAAATTCCCAATACTTCATTAGCTAAAGTTTTAGTTCTTGAACTCCAATTACCTTGATTACAACTATGATCAAATAGGTATTCATCATTATTAATACATGTAGGGAGCTCAGATGATCCTTCCATCACATTAGTTACAGTTACAGCATCTTCTCCTCCAGCATAGGAAGGTAAAACTAAACATTGTTCTTCTGATGCACAAAAACCCCATTTATCAGCGTTCCAATCAAATTTAATTGGTTGATAATTCCATTCCCCATCAATACACCTATAAAATTGATTTTCTCCTGTTGTTTCAACCAGTTGACTATTCTCATTCATTGGTTCAACACAGTTATTACCATTCCAACAATAATTCTCTGGACAACAAGCTACTCCTGACCTAAGATTTCTCACACTTGTATCTTCAATGTTTACTGCTAAAGGATAATTAAAATCTGATGGCCCAAACCTTTCATCTACCATTTGTAAATGTGGAAGAGTAACATCTCCCGGTCCAATAAATTCTACAATAATATAAGCAACGTCATAACCAATTAATATAGCACTATCAATTAATTCACCATCTTTTGTGTAAGGCAATGCATATCCTTTTGCAGAACCATTATAATTAAAATTAAAAGATCCGTTCTCTGGTAAAGGAATAGGTGAAGACAACAATACTTCTCCAAAATCTAATTTTACTGTTTGGTAAGCAGAAACATAATCTCTTACATCATTTACTTTTGTTCCACCTTGTACTGAAGGATACCTAAAGTTCTCTATAAAATCTCCAAAACTATCTTCAAGATCTAAATCAGGATTTGATAAATCAACATCTGGAACTTCAATTGCACCACCGGTTTGGCTTTGCCGTGTTTCTTCAGCTAAATGATCTATTACCCGCCGTGTGTCATCACCCATATAATCTTCATCCTCTGTTTCTTCAGTTGAACCAGAAGACGTTCCAGAAAATCGTACAATTGCACCAGTTAACAATGTCCAATGAATAAATTGTTCATCTTCTTCATCAAAGATTGCGTTAGGTAAAATATTTCTTCCCGGAACAACAGAAGCATTATGACTTCTAGGCAAGTCTATTTCAGCAATTGATATTCCATCAATAATTACATTCTTTGCATCTCTTAAGTGTAATCTGTCTTCACCATAATATTCTTCAAACGACTTTTCACCAATATTATCGCCACTTTCATCAATTTCATATCCAACTTTATCCAACTCAGTATTATCCCATGAACTTAGTAAAACAGTTCCATCTTTTATTGAACTTGGAGAACAATAATAATCATCTAAGTGAACCGCACAATATTCTTCATTTTTAAAATAAATTCCACCTGCCGTTTCTACATCCGCTGATGCAAAACAACCAAAGAACTTTTCTTCATCCCCATCATACAAGACTTGTTGTGGAACTCTTTTAACTCTAAGATTTGCAGGCCCTTCATATCTGGTAGTTCCCGTAATTAAAACATCTTCATGTTCAAAATCACTTACAATATATGACATATCATACAATTCTGGATGTAAGTTAGTTACTTTGTAAGGATATTCTCCTGCTAATGGAAAAATACATTCTGGTTGATTGCAATTAAATGTATACACTTCTTCAATCTGTTCCATCCTTGCTGGCCATTCTCTAGGAATTTGTTCTGCAACAATTGTAAATGAAGGATTAGAAGAAACAGTACTTGTAACGCGCGCTCCTGTTTCTGGATCAATCAAGTTAACTGTTAACTCATCATGCTGCGAAGGATTAATTGCAGTTGCGTATTCTATTGGAAAATCTACCCTAAATTGTAAAAACGTTTCATGCGTTACCACGGCATAACCATATCCACCACCATCAACTTGCCAAGATTCGTATGTTATGCTTACCGTAATCAAATTATTTGCATCGACTATCCCACAAGAATCTGTTACCGTCATTCCCTCAAAAGGCACGGTTATTCCAATAGTTTCCCTTCCATCTAAAGATGTTTCCTCTTCTCTTGTAACTACTCTTCCAGGCATAATATCTATACTACTTCCCTCTTTAATCTTAATATTAAATTCATGATCTAAATCTGAAATAGTTGATACAAGTGAACGAACAAAATTCTTAGTTATAACTATTTCACTTTCTTCACTTATAACACCGCCACCTAACTCAATTGTAAGAAGCTCATCTCCAATCTCAACAGCATTTGTTTGATCAACACGAATTAATGCTCTTTGTAAATATTCACTGAAAAAATTTGGACGGTTAATAATACCCCTATCTGAACTGCTAACATCTCTATCAATATCGTCAACTATCACATAACCTTCTGCAATACTCAAATCAATACCTTCTTGATTAATTACACACTGTACTTCTATCTCAGTATCAATCGGTTCAGGTTCATCAAAAACCATTTCATTTGAACTTAAATTAAATGATACCAGCATAGTTGAATCACCAGAAGATAATGATTCTGAATTAAAACAACCACCTGTTACAGTAGCATAATACTCTCCAGGAGTATTACCACAACATTGTCTTCCTTCTTCAGGAACATTTCCTAACCATGCTTCCTCACCATACAATTCTGTACAAACCTCTTTAGAGTTATATCTTTCTCCACCGTAAAAATCTATGCTTTCAAACCATGCAGTTTCACCAGGACGTGAACTAGTAGTTCCTGAACAAATAGCATCTTCTTCATCAATAGTATTTTTAGTAAATCTAATATGTTCTGCTGAAATTAAGTTATCACCTGTTGATGTTTTAATTCTAACAAGAGATACTTTTGGCATTGGTTTAATTGGAATTTTAATATGAATTGTTGAATCTTTTTTTATCTCAGGATTATTTGTTGCAAAAGCTAATGCTTTCTGGCTAAGATATAATTGGTCATTTGGACCAAATATCTCAACATCAAGATCTGCTGGTAATTTTATATCACTTGTAAAATTAAAATCAAATTCTAAATGATCATATCCAATTACATCAACAAAAGAATCACCATTGTAAACAGAATAATCAAAAAAGTCTGCAGAAATAATTCCATCAGCAGAATCAATATTACTTGGATTTACTGAAAAATAACCATCTCCTGCTCTTCTTGCTTTAACTCCATTTCTTTCATCACCTGGTGCAGTTAAATCTCCAACACAATCAGCAAATACTGAACGATCACCTTCTTCATAACAATAAAATCTGTTCCCCTCAGTTACGCCTCTTGCCCAACCTTCAGTATCAATTGCCCCTCTAGTTTCCTCAGAACAAAATGACCATTTATCACCTGTAGAAACAACATCTTGCCAAGGTTCAAATGGATGTTTTAAAGTAATTATATAATCATATTCTGCATCTGCAGGAATCCAACACCATTCATCTCCACAAATATCTCCTTCTAAAAAGTTTGGAATTTCATTATGACCAATAAAATCATCATCATCTGAAAGACAAATATGTTCCCCTGTGTCAGTTTTCACAGTTGTTCCTAACTCACCATAACCATCATCTCCACAGCAAGCGCCACTTTCAGCACCAGGTAACCAACTACAACTTTCAACTGAATCTCCAACTAAACATCTTTGTTCACAAGCATCTTTATTATTATCACAATCATCATTTGCATTTAGAGGATCTCCACCAAGAGAACAACTACTATCAATACCATCTCCACATATTTCTGTTTCATTCATACCGGGATTAATACATACTGAACATTCACCATATAGATTAAGATCTTCGCAATACGATAAGTCTTCAATTTCACTACAAATAACCGGATCTAAAGAAGGATTGTCATGACAATCTGTTTCATCAGTATAACCATCATTATCAGCATCTACACCTTCTTTTCTTACCCAAATAGGATCACGGTCTTCATCATATTCACAAGAATACATTGCATCATTTGCCCAAATCACCGATCCAATTTTTGAAGAAACTTCGATACCATCTCCTTCGGTACACCTGTGCCATAAATTATCATCTGCACAAAGAACAGGATTATGTGTTCTAAACTTGTAAGTTAACATACAATCCCAAGCATCATTATCTCCATCACAAGAATCTTCAAACCAATATGAATCTTCATCATCACCCCAACCACTATCTGTAATATCTAAATTTCTTGCTTTCCTACTATCTAAAATCTGGCCTTCATCTACTTGGGCCCACCCACCAGCATCTTGCCCTGGATCTTCATCCAAAACAAGAAACCAACATCCGGAGTTAGATGGCGCTCTTAATCTTCCTGTATCCATATCACAAGAATCATCAGTTCCATCCATATCAGGAACTTCATTACCAGAAAAAGCACTAGTAATAAAACGATCAAGATTTTTATCACAAAAATTCTCTGGTCCAGAAATATCGCCATCGTAACCCAAAGAAGTAAATGTATCATCATTAATATCTAACCCATCTTCTTCATGCTCTTCTGCAACAACACTCCCTAAGAACAAACTAACTACTAACAACATAACTAAAACTAATACAATCCCTCTTTTTTTGTTCATTGTAATACTAAAAAAGAAACTAATGAGACTTATAAAACTACCGACTAGAAACAATG
>JABHXC010000054.1 GCA_018657475.1 Candidatus Woesearchaeota archaeon | reverse complement strand
CCATAATGCTACTGCTCTTCCTAATTTAGATCGCCGTTTACTGGCTAACCATTGGTTTAAGTTAGTTAATTCTTCATAAACAAATTTTTCTTTAAGTTCCTGCATTAAAGTTTGTTCAGAAATCTTTGTTCCTCTTTTAACTTGCTTCTCTTTTTTGTATAAATCAACAGCAATAACTATATCTGCTCCCATTGCTTTTACAACATCATAAGGTGTTGGATTAGCAACAGCGCCATCAACGTAATGTCCATTTCTAAACCTTACTGGTGCGAATATACCTGGGATAGAACTTGACGCTCTAACCGCTTTTGCTACATCTCCTTTATCAAAAATAACCGGTTCTCTTTTAGTTAAATTGTAAGAAACAACTTTTAATGGAATGTTTAATTCATTAAACTGTTTATGAAAAACAAGATCTCTTATTTTTTTCTCCATTAAATGTCCTTTGATTAAACCTGCCTTTGGAACTGTGAAATCTACCATATTTTTCCATTGAGTAGTATGTACAATTTGTTGTAATTCATCTGGTGAATGCCCAGCAGCATAAGCAGCTCCAACAATTGCTCCCATTGATGTACCAGCAATATAATCTGGGAAGATTTTATGTTTGTGTAATACTTTTAGAACACCAATATGTGTTAATCCTCTGGCCCCTCCTGCTCCTAGGGCTAAACCTATCTTCCTCTTTTTCATAAGAAAAGCATATTGTTTGAGTTTTAATACTTTTCCAAAAGATATCCTTGTAAGTAGCGCCAATAGAGGCACACAGTGCACATGATTTATATTTTAACCAATGCGCTGTAATCGTGCCGTGCTCTGCTTACAGATTTTCCAAAAGATTAAAATAGCTCTTTAAAGTAAAACAAATATGGCAACATTACAATTTAAAGACAAACAAGTAGAAACACCTGATAATGAATCAATTCAATTAGCTTGCCAAGAAGCCGATATTCCTTTCGGTTGTAGATCTGGCTTGTGCAGAACTTGTGAAGTCATTATCGATGATGGTGAAGAGAACCTTTCTAAACTAAACAAATTAGAAGAGCAAGTTGACCTTCCTCCAAAACATCGGTTAGCATGTCAATGTGTTGCAAAGAAAGGTATAATCAAGTTACATTCAGTATTTGATGAATAGATTAAAATAGGCATCTAACTTTTGTTAGATACACAATGAAAAAGAAACAAGTCAGAGATTATCTTTCTTCTAAAGAGAATAGAAGAAAACTCTACATTAGAGGAATTCAACTTCTAATTCTATTAGCAATCATTTCTGTGGTTGTTAGTAAATTTTTCTTATCAGATAAAAGTTTAGATATACAATCATTTACATTAATTCACTTTGCAGGATATTTGTTTTTTATTGTAATGCCAGTTGAAACTTTAATTCCAATATACTTGTCAGCTGGCCATTCTGGAATAACATTAATTATCATTGCATTACTAACTGCAATGTTCGCTCAAATGATTGATTATGCGATTGGTTATGCTATCTCTCATAAAATTAGAGGAAAATTAATCTCGGAAAAAAGATTTGCAAAAATGGAAACCCAGATTAATAAGTGGGGTGGTTTAACTATATTTATTTTTAATTTATTCCCGCTTTCATCCCCAATACTTGCAGCAGTTGCCGGGATGATTAGGTTTAGTTTCCGCAAATTAATTTTCTATAGTTTTCTTGGTTTAACTATAAAGTATGTTGTTATAGTTTTATTATTTTAATAAAGTTAAATTAGTAAATATTTTTAAAGAAATATGCTTTTTTTCATTATGGGTGAATTATGATGTTATTAGGTTTAAATGGTAGAAATTTTATTTGAAAAAGGAAAAGCAAGAGAATTACAAGAGAGTGACATTTCTAATTTAACCGAGATGTGTGATGATAAAAATATTTTGAGATTTTTTTTCAGTTCAGGAACTAGAAACATAGAATTGTATTGGCATGCCCAGTTATCTGAACAAAGTCGTTGGAACGGAAGAATGAGTAGGGATAGACCTCGTTATGTTTTACCAATTGAACATGATGAAACAGTAAAAGGTTGTCTGATATTAGATGTTACCGCTAATGAGAGAAAAAATGATTGGCCCAATTATACTGTTAGAAGAAAAATAGTTCCTCCTGGCTGGGGTTGGGTACAACCAAATCATCGTTCACAATGTCTGCATCAGATTGTAATGGTTAAAGAACCAGATGGCCCTTTAATTGAAAGAAGTTATTTTATTGGAGAAAAGTACAGAAGAAATGGTCTTGCCTCAACAGTAGGCAGAAGTGCTTTAACTTTTTCTACAAAAGAATTAGGTGCTAAGAGAGTAATTGCTAAATGTTTGGAAAGTAATGAAGCAGTCAGAACTTTATTAGAAAAACAGGGTTATCAAGTTGAAAATAAAGGTATAGCTGGGTCAGGACCATCTCTGGGAGAAAGAATTCTAACTTATAGATTATTTCCTAGTGTTTTTGATGAAATGTTTGTGTTGTAATGTTTTATTATTTTAACTTTCTACTAAAAATCAAATTTGTTTGCATAAATTTTGTTACCTACTTCTAATGCAGCAATAGTTCCTGCTATAACTCCACCAACAGCAAGTCCTTCAACTGCAATTTTTCCAACTGCACTTAACTTTCCTGCAAAAGAAAGATCTTCAATTTCATTTTTTAGATAGCCACCTGTACTGATAGCTGCTAATTCTGAAGGAACTTCTTCACTAAAATAATCATTAAGCCGATCATGATAAATCTGAGCCGTATCCAAAGTATGTTCCATTACACTTCTTACATTTCTAGCACTAACACCACTTTCCAAGGCATCTGTTAAGTCACTTATTTGAGAATTAACGCTAGAAATTAATTGTTTATGGGAAATACTAAAATATCTTGTAAATGCTTCATCAGTAGAAACTTCTGCTGAAGAAACCAAAGTCTCCACTTCTTTTTCAAGTTGAGATTTTGCTTCCTCTGCTTCTGACAAATTACTTGTTCCTTGTGAATAAGCTAAAGCAGCACCAGCACCAATACCTAACATTTTAAGAAAACCTCTTCTAGACATTTGCCCTTCTGTATTTTTCATTCTTACTCTTTCTTGTATCGGTCTCCATGAATAACCACTAAATCTAGCTGCTATTTCTTCATATCGTAAAATTAACGCAACTTCTGCTCCATAAATTACTGTACCAATTGCAATTTTAGAAAACAATCCAACTTCTTCTTCCTGAATCCCAATAGCTTCAAGATTATTAACATCTACAACTGAATTAATTAACCCATCACAATTAACAATCATTTCATCTTGAGATTTTTTCCATCGTTCAATAACTGTGTGATCAGGAACATTAGATGGCTCTTCCCATTCGTATTCTGTACTTACTGTTGTTGTTGGATTTCCATCCATATCAACTCCCACTTCTACAGTAGTATATACTTCAAGATATTCATCGTTATACTCCCGCAAGAGATTATTTACAGAAGTTTGATGATCAGAATGCATTGTAAGAAATAAATCAACATTAGGATTTCTTTCAGAAATTTGAGCAAGAGAAGTATCAACAACAGAAAAGTTTCTACCTTTCAAAGAATTCTTTACAGCAAAAGCCACTAATGATAACCCTGCTGCTTTCTCTGCAAACCATCCTAAAGTTCCTCTTCTAGTCATTATCTGTTTCATAATAAAATGAAAAGTTAGAATTTTTTTATAAATCTTTGCAAACATAGCTACGGGGGAGGAGTAACTATCACATTCAATATATAATTAACTACAAAACATAAATTATTATTAATATAATCTGTCCAAAAATAACATGAGATCAGACTATACATTATATCCAAGTGCTATAGAAAAAATAAAAAAATCTGGGATTGATGTAAGAGTAAAAAAATTAAAAGAATCTGAAGATGGACTTTCATATATTGGTGGCCATATTTTAGAATATGAAATTGTTGATTTTGTTAAACACTTAACCGAAGATGGTTTTTACAAAAATATTCCACAAGATTTTAAGAAACATTATATGAAAACTATGAATGGAATTCTAAGAAATCCATCCAGTTTTTGTTGGTCTATTCAAAAACCATCTGGAATGGTAACAGAACCTTGTGATTTGGAAGATTTATTATTATTTTCTGGTGACCTTGCCTCAATGATTTTAACTCCTGATGAAATTTGGGACTATTCAAAATTTGGTTTTACTTCACCATCCGAGTTTGTTACAACTGTTGGTGCTTTTATAACGCAACAATCAAGAGGATCCGTTTCAGTTAGAGAAGGTTACAAATGGACAACTAAACAAGATGAGTCTGAAATAATAACCGAAGTTACAGGTGATATGCATTGTGATTTAAGAATATTTCAAACTGACATTGCTCCTTATCTAACAACAGATCCATTTGGTAATTCTATTGAAATGCGACCCACAATTAAAGATGATAGAAATGCAGTAATGCCATATCATTCTACTGAAGCAAAATTGTTAGTTGCTGTGATGAAATATATTGAACAACAAGAAATTCAAACTGAATTTCAGAAAGATAAAGCAAAAAAACTCGTTGAGTGGGGTCGTTCTTTAGGTCAAGGTGGCGGAACTTGTACAGAACATTTTGGTGGGTTTGACCATGATCCAATAAATTTTTTTGTGACGTACGATCTTCCTATTCCTCAATTAAACGAAGCTAATGAAACAGATCAACCTTTTACTTTTTGGTTGCCTACTACAAGTGAAGGATCATATTTTACTTACGTTGCTCACAATGGTGATTTTGTTTTATCATATCAAGATAAAGAAAATCCAGTTAAACCCATTAATATGAGATTTTTGCCAGAAGATGCAGAACATTTAGTTAATGGTCTAATTTACCAATCTGCAGAAGGTCTTGGAAGAACATCTGCCAAACAATTATTAGACATAATTGAGTTTAGATTTTCAGATGTTTTCGATGAAAGATTATCATTCCTAAAAAAACCATATTAAACTTTCTTAGGAACATCTAACACAACAACATCATGTGGAAACGACGAAATTAACTTATGAAAGTTTTCTTTATCCAATTCTAATGTAGCAGTGTTTTCATTAGGATGGAAACCAACAATTGCAGCATCCCATACTGCCTGATCAATAATTGGTGTTACTAACTGTTTTTTATCATTCATTAAACCTAATGGTGATACAGATCCAGGTAATAAATTAAGAATCTCTATTAATCTTTCAGAAGATCCAAAACCTAATTTCTTAACACCTAACTCTTTTTCTAACAATTTAAGATCAACCCTTTTTGTAGTAGGAACAATAACAAGAAAATAATCTTTTTTCTTATCTTTTAAAAATAAATTTTTACAATGTACTCCTGGGATATGTTTACACACTTCTTTAGATTCAGCAACAGTAAACACTGCCTGATGACAGTGCTCTACATACTT
>JABHXC010000053.1 GCA_018657475.1 Candidatus Woesearchaeota archaeon | reverse complement strand
AGCAAGAAAAGTTATGGGAAAAAATGGATTTAAGACCTTACCAAGTTATAGAAAACTTGTAAAATTAAGAAAACATAGTTTAGCAAATGCTATTAATCGATATCATGGAACGTTTCCTGAGTTTAGAAGGATACTGGGAGAAAAACAAAAACGAAGAGAAGATAATATTTGGCAAGATTTAGATTATACAATTGAACAAGCAAGAACTGTAATGAAAGAGAATGGATTTGAAACCTTACCAAGTGGGCCAAAACTGAGAGTATTAGGCTACTCCAGTTTAGGAGCAGCCATTTATAAACATCATGGTGGCTTTCCTACATTTAGAAAAATATTAGGAGAAGAACAATTAAGAAAGAAAAGAGGAATTTGGCAAAACAGAGATTATGCAATTGAACAAGCAAGAAAAGTTATGGATGAGAATGGATTCGATAAATTGCCAAGTCAAGAAAAACTTAATGAACTAGGTTACTCCAGTTTGGCGAGTTCCATTCATAAATACCATGGTGGATTCCCGACTTTTAGAATATATATAAATGAGTATAATTTAAACTTAAAACAGTCCATGGGGGAATCGCAGGATGGATAATCTAGATGACGATGTTTTAGAAATACTTGAGAACATCGTAGAGGATTCTATTAAACCAAGAAAACGTAAAAATTGGCGAGGATTCACACTAGAAGATTTTAAAGATTACTATCAAGAACATCATCAAGGAAAAAAAAGATCTCAAGTAAGAAAAGAAGACTCTAGTTTTTATGATGCTGTTAACAGAAGAAAACTAAACGATGAAATTTTTCCTTCTTTTAATAGATGGAGTAAAATGTCCATAGAAGAATTAAAGCAATATTATATGGATAACTTTGATGGAAAAAATAGAAAGGAAGTAAAAGATGATGTTGAAAATAATGGTACTGCTTTTCATTCTGGTGTAAGGGATAGAGGACTTTTAGATGAAGTGTTTCCTCCAACTGTTGTTAAACCACCAAGATTTTGGCAAAATAAAACTGTTGAAGAACTTATTGCTTATCGTGAAGAACATTTTCCAGGAATGAGTAGAAAAGAAATAAGGAATGATAAAAATAATGGTGGAAGGGCATTTATTTCTGCTGTTGATAGAGGAGGATTACGAGATAAAGTTCTCCCACCATTAGAAGTAAAACCTTCTGATTATTGGAGAAATTTTGAGAATATTAAATTAACAATACAACCAATGATTGATGAATTAGGTCGATTTCCTTTTAAAGATGAAATGGCAGCTAGAAACACTTCCATAACCGCTTCTATTCAGAAATATCATGGCGGAGTTAACGCTGTAAGAAATGCAATGGGTTATTCTCCTCATCAACGACCAGTTAAATATTGGATGGATCCTAAAAATGTAAAAAAAGAATTAGATGTTATTATAGCAGAATTTGGTGAATTTCCTACAATGCCTCAAATTTTAAAAAAGAATCCTAACCTTAATCAGGGAATTAAAGACCATCACGGAATTGTAGAAGTAAGAAGTTGGTATGGGGAAAAACCATTACAAAAACCCCGTCATTATTGGAAAAATTTTGATCATGTTGAAGCTGAAATTAGAGAGATAGAAACAAGATTAGGACATTTTCCAACTTCAACTGAGCTTCGTGGAAGTGGGGTTATGAATGGAATTCAGAAATATCATGGCGGTCTTAAAACTGTGAAAGTTAAACTAGGTTATGCTAATGATGAGTTAGAAGTTCTTAGAGATGTAGTAGGGGATTGTACACCTAAACCTAGTGGTTATTGGAAAATTTTTGCTAATGTTAGAGCGGCTTTAGATTTAATGATAACTGAATCAGGAGAATTTCCTAGTTATACTAAAATAAAAAATAATAATGGATCACTTGCTGCTGCCATTTCAAAATATCATGGTGGAACAAACCAAGTAAGAAAAATATTAGGATTTGGGGTTATAAGAAAACCTAATGGATATTATTCTGATCAAGAAAACATCAAAAGAGACCTACAACAAGTTATTGATAAACTTGGTAGGTTTCCAAGCTATCCTGAACTAAACAGATTAGACGGTGCTCTTCTTGGTGGTATTGAAAGGGAACATGGAGGGATATCTACCGTTAGAGAATGGTATGGAGAGACCTCACCTCAAAAACCAGATAAATATTGGAAAGATCCTAAACATGTAATGGCTGCACTTCAACCAATTATTGAAAAATTAGGTCGATTTCCTCTCCAAACTGAGATAAGAGAAACTAACCAGGCGATCATGGGAGGAATCTCAAGTCATCATGGAGGACTTACTGAAGTAAGGAAATGGTACAATGCAGAAAGATTAGAAAAACCGGCTGGATATTGGCAAGACTTTGATCATGTTGAAGAAGAATTAGGACAGATTATTGATCAATTAGGCAGATTTCCTAAACAAGACGAACTTCCTTCACATCTTGTTAATGCTATTTGGAGACATCATGGTGGGTTAACAAAAGTAAGTAAGAAATGTGGTTTTAAGTATAGAAAAAGACCTAAGAAATATTGGAAAGATTTAGATAATGTTAAAGCAGAAACGGATGAATTAATAGAGAAATTAGGTCATTTTCCAAACCGTGAAGAACTCAAAAATAATAATCCTGCTCTTACTAGTGGTCTACAAAAATCTCATCGTGGTTACACTACTTTATTAGAAATGTATGGGAAAGAGGAGATTACAACTCCGCGAGGTTATTGGGAAGATTTTGGTAATGTTAAAAAAGAATTAACGCCAGTGATTAATGAAATTGGAAAATTTCCTTCTTATTCTGAATTAAAAGATAAAAACTCTCGGTTATTAAGCGCAATTGAACATCGTCATGGAGGGATATCTGCAGTTAGAGAAAAAATGGGTTATTTATCTAAAAGAAAAGCGAATGGTTATTGGAGATCTCTTGAAAAAGTTAGAACTGGTTTAGAACCAATTGTTGAAGAATTAGGAAAATTCCCTACTGCAAAAGAAATTCAAAGCAGAAACAATGGTTTGATGCATGCAATCCAAAGACACCACGGTGGTATTTCAGCAATAAAATTAAGACTGGGTTATGCTAATGATGAGTTAGATATTCTGAAACAAATTGTTGAGGACATGCAGGATGAACAACTTTGATATGATATTTTATTAAAATATAGATAGAAACAGATGGTATTCTTTGTAGATTTTAGATATTTTTAACATTTAGTAAAAAATATGATGGTTTATCAAGTTTTTAGAGATTTAAGGAATCTCCGATATCTTTATAAACTCATGCTTAAAATGAAGAGACTATGTTCTACAGAGTAAAAGTAAAGGACCACATTAGAGTTCCGCCGAACATGTTTGATCGGCCAGAGAAGGAAGCAGTACTAGAAAATGTTAAAAGTACATATGAAAGTTTTGTTTCTAAAGAACTAGGTTTTGTAGTTAACGTTATTTCTGTAGAAGATATCAAAGAAGGTGTTATCATCCCTGGTGACGGTGCTGGATATTATGAAACTGCTTTTGAATTATTAGTTTACAAACCAGAATTGAACGAACTTGTATATGGAAAAGTGCGTGATATTACTGACTTTGGAGCTTTCTTAGAATTAGGTCCTGCAGAAGGAATGGTACACATTTCACAAAGTATGGACGATTTTGTTTCTTTCAGTAAAGACAAAGTCTTACAAGGAAAGAAATCTGGTCAAAGTTTGAAAGTTAATGATAAATGTAAAGCAAGAATTATTGCCGTATCATTTAAAGATTTAAGTCATCCTAAAATTGGATTAAGCATGAGACAAGAAGGTTTAGGAAAATTAGAATGGCTTGAACAACAACAGCAAGAGGTAAAATCAGATGGTTAAAAAACTTGCACATAAAACTACTAAAAGATTGTTAACTGATGTACAAATTAGAGAACAAGGAAAAGATAAAAGTGCTTTTACTACAAGTTGGCAAGGTAGATTATTTGTAAGAGACGTTGCTGCTTCTGAAGTTGCACAAAAGTGTAACATTACTGAAAAAGGCGAATATGCAATTAAGGTGAGATAAATGCAAATTAAGATTACAACACAACAAGAGAATCCATTATTACACAGAGTAGAAGTTTCTGGTGATATTTCATTTGATAAATCAACTCCTAGTAACAAAGAAGTAGCTACATGGTTAGCTGGTGAATTTAAAAAAAATGTTCAACAAGTAATTGTTAAAAATATTTACACTGCTTTTGGAGAAAACAAAGCACAATTTAGTGCAGTCGTGTATGATTCTATTGAAGCTAAAGATAAAAACGAAATGTTAACTAAACATCTGAAAAAGAAATTAGATGAAGAAAAGAAAAAAGCTGAAGAAGTTAAAAAAGCAGAATTAGAATCTAAAAAGAAAGCCGAAGAGGAAGCTAAAGCAGCAGCTGAAGTTAAAGAAGAAGCTCCTGTAGAAGAAAAAGCTGAAGTTAAAAAAGCAGAGAAACCTGTGGTAGAAGAACCTGCTAAAGAAGAGGTTAAAGAATAATGGCAAAGAAAGGTGATAAAGGTGGAAAAAAAGCCAAAATTAAAAAGAAACCTTCACAATTATGGAAATTGTATAAAGTTGAAGGGGATAAATTAGTTAGATTAAACAAATTTTCTCCAAAATCACCAGGTGATT
>JABHXC010000052.1 GCA_018657475.1 Candidatus Woesearchaeota archaeon | reverse complement strand
CGTCAGTTTTGGGGAAAGGGATCATTACACTGGGCTTGGTGGGCGCGAGGTTTTACTGATTTCACCGGAAAGAAGACAATCAATAACCCAATTACTTACAGATATTCCTAATGAGCAAAGAATAGTAAGACCTCCAAACCATGAACTATATGTCGATGATGTCGTGTTAACTCCTGAACCTGAAAGAGAAAAAATTAAGCATCCTGGTCAATTTGTGCAATGGCGATTTCTTACACACAAAGAGCAAGTTGTAGATACGTTCTTGTTGTATGAATTAATGAATGATACATACCAAACAGTTCGCGGCCCTAAAGCAAAAGCAATAAATTATGATCGGCTTCCACCGTTAACACCACTACAAATGCACTTAGTTTTGGATCGGATGGGTTACAATTCTACTAAAAAGCGTCAAAGAGTTCTTGATATGTTAGTAGACTGTGAATTTTTAGGCAGATCCAAAAGTGGATTTGTACCAACACAGAATGGCACAACATATTGGCATGGTGGCCGAAGACATAATTTTGAACGTGATGGCACTGAAGAATTTTATAGAACTTTTCCCAATCTTGATCCAAGAGAAGTAACACTAAACTAATTTATTTTATCTTTCCTTCTAATCTTTCAACAAACCCACATTTACCACATTTCATTTTAACAACATTATCTTCATCAGAATAAAATGCACCAATTTCTAACATCTCTGCTTTACCATGACCACATTTTTTACATAAATAATCATAGACAGCTAGATGATTAATACCATCAGAAACTTCTAATTTAGATCCAACATTCTTGTTTTTTTCTTCAGAATCATACCCTTTTTCTACCATCTTAGGTTGAGAATGACCTTTTGGACAACTCATCCAATTTCCATAGGGCGTTTTTTTAGGTAATAATATTGAACCACAACTTGCACAAAACATCTCAATTAGGTTTTTAAGGTTCTTTAAATATTTTCCCGAAATGTATTTAAACTATTGGGCTCTTTCAAAAGTATGAAAGAAGAGATCATTGAAAAACTTAATCATATCCAGTCTGACTTAGATTTTATTAAAAGTCACATCTCTGACATAACATTAACTCCAGAAGATTCTCTTGCATTAAAAGAAGCTGATAATGATTTAGCTTCAAAAAGAACTGTGAGGTTGTGAATGTTTGAGGTACATCTCTCACAAAGAGCAAATAAATTTCTAAATAAACTTGATCAACACATTTCAAACAGAATCAAAGAAAAACTAAGTTCTCTTAAAAATAATCCCATTCCAAAAGATGCAAAATTTATTAGAAGAGAAAACAACGACAAAGTTTTCAGGTACAGGATAGGAGATTTTAGGGCTCTTTACAAAGTTAAAGATGTTGAAAAAATAGTTCTTATAGCAAAAATTGACAAAAGATCTAGGGTTTATCACTAGTAATCTTTATATAAACTTTCTCCAAATCAAATATATGGCTAAAGACACCAAAGGAATTACTGCAAAAAAAGCAGAAAATTTCTCAGAATGGTATACTCAAGTTATTCAAAAAGCAGAATTGATAGAATACTCTCCTGTGTCTGGTTGCTACATTTTAAGACCTAATGCCTATCATATTTGGGAAAAAGTTCAAGAATTTTTTAACAAATTAATAAAAGAACATGGTGTAAAAAATGCTTATTTCCCATTATTTATTCCTGAATCACTTCTAAATAAAGAAGAAGATCATGTAGAAGGTTTCGCTCCAGAAGTAGCTTGGGTAGAAACTGGCGGTAAAACTAAGTTAAAAGAACGGTTAGCAGTCCGTCCTACTTCAGAAACAATAATGTATGATGCTTATAGTAAATGGATTCGTTCCCATAATGATTTACCATTAAAATTAAATCAATGGTGTAATGTTGTGAGATGGGAGTTCAAACATTGTACTCCATTTTTGCGAAGTAGAGAATTTCTTTGGCAAGAAGGCCATAATGTTTTTGCAACTGAGAAAGAAGTTCAGGAAGATACACTGACCATATTAGATTTCTATGAAAAAATGTTTGAAGAACTTTATGCTATACCTACATTAAAAGGCAGAAAATCAGAATCAGAAAAGTTTGCTGGAGCATATAGCACTTATTCTGTTGAAATCCTTCTTCCAAATAATAAAGCAATTCAAGGTGCAACTTCACATAATCTTGGTCAAAATTTTGCAAAAGCTTTCGATATTTCTTTTACAGATAAAGATGAGAAAAAACAACTTGCTTGGCAAAACTCATGGGGAATCTCAACAAGGTCTATTGGCGCTATGATTATCATGCATTCTGATGATAAAGGGTTAGTTCTTCCTCCAAGAGTTGCACCAGTACAAGCAGTAATTATTCCAATCATTTTTGAAAAAACAAAAGAACAAGTTTTGAAAGCGGCAAAGAAACTACAAACTGCACTTAAAAAATCAGGAATCGAAGTAGAACTTGACGCAAGAGAACAATACTCTCCTGGTTGGAAGTTTAACCAGTGGGAAATGAAAGGCACCCCTCTTAGAATCGAACTTGGTCCAAGAGATCTTGAGAAAGATCAAGCCGTAGTTGCTAGACGAGACACAGGTGAAAAGAAAGCAATTCCATTAAAGAGCTTGCCTAATGAAGCAAAAAATCTTTTAGAAGATTTACATAATTCTTTATTAAAGAAAGCAAAAGACTATCTGAGCAACTCTATTGTTCAAGTTACTACTAAAAAAGAAGCTGAGAAAGCAATAAAAGAAAATAAGATCATTCTTGCACCATGGTCAGGAACAGAAGAATCAGAAAAAGAATTTAAAGAAAAAACCGGTGCCCAATCATTAAATTCTCCTAGTAAACAACCTACATTAAAAGACAAAAAATGCTTTTTAACTGGCAAAGAAGCAAAATATTGGTTCTATTTTGGAAAAAGTTACTAACTAACTCATTTATTTTATATTATGGGCGAAGAAATACTGTTTTTCTATGGAAAAGTTTATAAATCATTAGTCACTCAAGAATGATAACAAAGAGATGAAAAAAGAAATTATTGTATTGGGAGATATTGAAATGGGAGCGGGCACGCTTACTGATGATTTTATTAGTGATAACGCTTTAGCAAAACTTGTTAATTCATTAGCGAAGAAGAAACATCCCGTTGATCTTATTTTTAATGGTGATACTTTTGACTTTCTAAAATGTCCTGTGATTAAAGATAATAAAAGATCTTATCCGCGATACATTACACCAGAAATATCTGTCGAAAAACTTCATTTAATGTATCAAGCACACAAAAAAGTTTTCATGGCAATAAAATCTTTCCTTAAAACTTCAAAGAAACATAAAGTAATTTTTATTTATGGAAACCATGACTATGATTTAATTTACAGATGGGTCCAATCTGAACTAAGAAACATTCTTGGTTATCCTGATCAAGTTTTTTTTAGTTTAAACTATGAACAACATGGTGTTTATACTGAACACGGACATATGTATGATTTATTTTATAGAATGAACCTTAATAACATGTTTTTAACTCATCAAGGTAAAAAAATTCTTAATATGTCTTGGATGGCTTTTGGGATGATTAGTAAAGCTATGAAACATAAAGAAGCACATCCATTTATGGATAGAATTCAAAATAGGCATACTCTTTTAACTCAAAATAAAGATTTTGCTAAATTGGTGAAATGGGAATCTATTAAACATTTGTTACAAACAATATTTTATTATCCGTTTCGTTATATGTCTGATCCAACTTATACTCTTCCTAGAGATGTTATGAAAGAAATGTTTCGAAGATTAAAAAGTCTTCAATTAGAATTAACTGGTATTGTGGACATATTTTTACAAAGTAAAAAACCCGTATTAAAAAAGAATAAGATTATTGTCTTCGGTCATATTCATGATAGGTATATAGATGAACGTCCAAATAATGTTATTTTGCAACCAGGAAGTTGGCGAGACGATTATGAATTCAATCAAAAAAATGGAAAATTAATCCCTCGGACAAAATATTACATTCAAATACAAGTAAAAGATAGTGGCCTAACTTGGAAAGTTATTCCAGTAATTATAAACCGTAAAGTTCTTGAGTTTAAGAAAATAATCAAAGACCAGAAAAAATGGTTAAGAATAGTGGCTGAACAAGAAGGTTATACTCCACGACAATAATTAATACTATTTTTCAGAACTTTTAAATACTACTCGCTTTCTTAGCATCGTGGTGGTGTTCTATCTTAGAGACGCTTGTTAAAACAAATCCTTTGCAAATAATTGAAGCAGCAATTCAACTAGTTAGCACGCCAATTTCTTTGTTAACTATTCCTGTTGACGATTTAGATGAGAAAGAAGCATTGGAAGATGTAGTTAAAGAATTAAAATCAATTAAAATTGATGGTGTTAAAGAAATTCCTTCAACAAAAGATGAAGAAACATTAGATGACGATGAAAAATCATTAGAAAAATTAACTAAAATTGAAGAAAATCCTGATCTTCCAGTAATATACGGTTTTAATCAAGAACAATTCTTTCAAGAAACCGGGAAACCAGTAGGTTATATGGAAATATTTTATGGTGGTCAAAATAATTCTCAAACATCTTATCAAACAGAATCCAAAGAAGAGATCTGGGCAGATACTGTAGAAGCAGATACCGAATCGTTAGTTATGGATGAACAAGAAGCAAAAGCTACATTTACTAATATCCAATATTCCGCAGCTATGGGCGATTCAGAAGTTGTTAGTGTTGCAGAAAGAAAACGGTTTGCTAATTGGGTAGTTTTTAATCCTGCATTACAAGCATTTTATCATCAAACATATTCTTTAACTGGTGATGTTGATTATTCAAGAATTTTTTAATAAATCTAACATTTCTTCTTCAACAAAATGTAATTTACCTGGAATAATTAAGCAGTGTGGTGCACTACCAAAATCAACTTGTTTAATTTCTTTTATTGTACCAACTTTAATCATACTATCTGCTGATCCTAATCTTGCACAACCAATCACTAAAAGTTTGTCGTGAATAACGTTTTCTTTTTTTCTTTCCTCAATGTTCTCTAAAATTTCTAATGCTTCTTTAACCGTCATGAATTTATCCTGTCTAGGTTTTAAGTCAAGTAAACATAATGTATGTAAATCACCATTTTCTTTAATCACATTATATGGTGTTTCTAATGTAGGATGATCTTCTAAGAATGGAACGGAAGTAGTTTTACCAAATTTGTATAATTCTAAACCAGTTTCACCAATCGCTGTTAACACAGATGCGTTATGAATTATTTCAACTTTAACATTTTTTTCTTTTGCCAATTTTAATAACTGTACATGTGTTGTTGCTGAAAACGGATCTCCTATAACTAAAAACGCAACATCTTTATTTTGTGCTTCTGCAATGATTTTTTCATCACCTTGTTCAGTTGTTTTTCTATCCGCTAAAATAATCTCTTTATCATAAAATTTAGCTAAATCATGAAATGAACATTGTAGTAAAGATGTATAATATTCTAAATAGACAATATCACATTTCTTAACTATCTCTAATCCTCTAACTGTAATATCTTTTTCATTTGCAAGTCCGATTCCAATTAAGTAAAGTGTCATGATAACAGTGCCTCGATTTTCGGTACAGCTTTACTCTCAAAAAGAGCTGAAAGTCTTGAAGAAACACTTCCAGTAATTTCGATTGAATCATCTTTTATTTTTACTGTTCCTTCCACGGGTCTTCTTAAAAATCGTGCAGTAGCTTGAATTGTATATGGAGCTTTACTTTTAGAAAGATCTAGGTTAGAAACAAAAGGATGTCCTTGATACTTTTCTACAGCTCCCTTCATACGGGCGTACGCTTCCTCTACAGGAAGACTATGTGGGAATGATCCTTTATACATATTTAATTCACCAAGTTAACCTTTTAAAAATCTTTAGAAAAAACTATTCAGTAACTTCGATACTTTCTAAATCATAAGCAAGTGATGTTCTTGCTCTTAGGGTCTCAAAATAATCTGATTGATCAAATATATTCATACTTCGACCAACACAACTTTCAGTATCAAATATTTCTTCGATACAATCGCAATCGAAGACAAGCATCTCATAATGATATGTTCCTGGATCAGAAAACATATCAGTGATATTAAATGAAGCATGTTCTCCAGAATTTATTCTAGAAGCAAACCCTAACACTGTGTTTGCTTCATCTTCTTCGCTAATCACACTTATTAACATCATTGGTTTAAATCTATCTCCATAATTAGTCATTACAGCTCGCCAAGGAACATCTTGATTAATACCGTAGGAACTTCCAAGAGGTAATTGGAAATCTGCCTCAACATCATAACTTTTTGGAACTTCACATTGATTTATTGATTCATTTCTTGGTGTATCTGCTGATTCTTCGGTGTCTTGTTGTTCTCTTGGAACCATGATCCCAGAAATGTAGTCTGGCTCATCAAAATGGATATCTGTTGTAACGGGTGATATGTAAGGATCTTCTCTATTTGACTCAGATCTTTCTCTTCTTGGAATGTTGTTCTCTTGTGAAAGTTGTTCACTTGGAATAGTTTCTGCGCATCCTGAAATCAAGTTTGCCAATGTTAATGCTGTAATAATCTTTTTCATACTACATTGGATAATTGGCCATTTATAAAACTTTCTAAAATTTATCACTTGGCAGTGATAATCACCTCTTTACCATATACGGCCCTTCTTTATGATAGTTAAGCTGCTCTTCTTTTTAGTTTCTGTCCGTTACATTATTAATTCAAATATGGGTGAAAAAAGAGAGGGACAGGAGTATTGAGTTTAAGAAAAGATTTGGTTAGGCAAAAAACTCCCGTTTTTCTATAAGTTTATAAAGAAAACTTCTTCCGAACGATAAATGTCCACTGTTCAAAACAAATATCAAATTGCTACCAAAGTTGCTGAGATTATTCATCAAAATGCTTATCAGCATGGTGATAGAAATATCAAAGGGATTATGCTTTTTGGTTCCGTTGCTAGGCAGCAGGAAGATGCGAACGATATTGACTTACTTATCATTCATGATATTTCTCAATTAAACGAATTAGGTACATTCACAAAATATAGTGGAGGTCGAATGGTACCTGATAAAAATTCATTTTTTGACAACGGCGATAATTATTCAGCGTCCAGGGTTCTCAGAGAAATGGGTGCTTCTAAAATTGACGATTTCTTTAATTTTAAATATGAGCTACGACATTGGCTTGGACGTCGTCCAGATATTTATGATACTCCAAGGAAGGGAGATATTTTGGAATCATTTAGTCGTTACTTGTCACCAGATAGGTTAGTAGTAAAAGATAATCGTCTTTTATTTAGATATGGTGGAGTTGAGGAAGAAGTTAACTTAGAAGATAGAACTGGAGCTGAAGATATTCGTAGATTACTTTTTGAACAGGAAGTTGACCGAATAACAAAGAAATATGAACCAACACAAGTAGTTAGTATTGTTGAAGCTTTAATGAACTCTTATGGATTAGATATGAATAACGCTTTAGATCTTCAGGTGATGAATGTGTCTTTATTAGAAGATATTGAAAATCCAGATATAGAAATTGATCGAAAACTTGCTGTAGAACAATGTCGTGATCCAACGTTTTGGCAAACAATACTAAGAGAAGGAAGAGTATATGATCGAACATCACAAGATCCATCCATTCCTGCTCATCTAAAACATCCAAATTCATTCAATCTACCAATTACATACTTATTCCCAAACGCTTTAGAAGTTTTTAACCCAAATAATGTACAAAGAGTACAACCTCAATTAGAATAATAAACAAAGTGAGGTGGCTGTCTGATAGTTGTCATAAATAACTTACAATTTATTAAAATCTTTAGAAATTCTTCACCATATACGGCCCTTCTTTATGATAACCTAAATGTTCATAATACTTTCTAACTCCTACACCAGAAATAACAACCATCTTATTTTTATCATTTGCAACAGCAATTTCTTCTGCTTTTTGCATTAATTTTGTACCCCAACCACGATGTTGCACTTCTCCTTTATTACCTAATGCTGTAGCTGTTCCATAAACATGTAACTCTCGTAATAAAGCACTTCTTAAAGTAATCTCATCACGCAAAATTTCTTTAGGAAATCTTAAACGACAAAATCCAATAAGCACATCTTGCGATTTATCAACCGCCGAAATAAAAAACTCTTTACTTCCAGAAGCATTAAACTCCAGAACTTCAATTTTAACATCATTCCAACTAATAATTTTACCTCTTGGTTCTCGTGCACGAATATCTTTTGAAACACTTCCATATTTATTATCAGTGTACTGTCTTAAATTTGTTTTATCAACACCTGCTTCCCAATATTTTGTAGGTACATCTCTTTGTACACGTTGAATCCTACAATATTCTGGAACAAACGTGTAAAATTCTGCAACACGTTTAGCAGCTTCTTCGGTTGTTATTGGTGTAAATTCTCCAGACTTCCATTGATGGTATAACGCTGTTCCAGGTCCCACCATGCACGGATACAACTTAATCATGTCTGGTTTATATCCATCATCGGTAAATAATTGCCTCATCCCTTTCATGTCTCTTTCGTGATCTGTTAATGGTAAGCCTGGCATGTAATGCACATTAATCTTAAATCCTAAATCTCGTAATATCTGTATGGACTTTTTACTATCTTCACTATCATGTCCACGATGAACAACTTTTAACACATCATCATAAACTGATTGTACACCTAACTCTACACGAGTACAACCTTGGGATAACATTTTATTCCCATGTTCTAAGAATCCCCAATCGGGTTTGGTTTCAATACATAATGCAACACATCTACAATTTACAGTTTCATTTTTTTCTTGTTCTTCTAATATTGTTGTTTTTCTATTCTCTTTAATCTCTAAAACTTTTTCTTTAATTTTATTCTCTCTTGCTTTATCATTCATATCTCCTGGAAGTAAAAAGAACTCTTTAAATTTCAAATAATTTAATTCGCCATTAGAATAAAACATTTCAGAGAAATCGTTTAATGCTTTATACAATCCATAAATAAATTCATCTTGATATTCTTCAGGTTCTGCAGTAAAAGTTCCACCCATAACAATAATTTCTATTTTTTCTGTTGACTGGCCTAACAATACATATTGTTGCAATCTGTTAAATACTTGTAAGTAAGAATCATAATAATTTCTTATTCCTCTCATCGTAGTGGGTTCATGTCCAGTGTAAGATTGTGGGACATCACCCCAGGGAGAGCCAATTCCTCCGACGCAAAAAGTACATTTTCCATGTGGACATTTACTAGGTTTAGTCATTATGGCAACCGGTGACACTCCCGATATGGTCCTAGTGGGCTTAGTAAGGATGATTTTTTTGTATTCATTTACTTTGTCTTCTGGTAGAGAAATAAGTAACTGAATATTTGTTGGAACATGCTTAAGTTTATACTTAGCTGCAACTTTTCTTTTAAGAGCGTTAAGATCTTTCTGTGTTTTGATATTTTTTACTTTTATTTCTTCAGTTATCTCTCTTAATGCACTTTTATTCATCTTGCAGCCTCTCTAACATTTGATTTGTAGATTTTTCTTCCCAGAGTTCAGTAAAATCTGTAAATAAAATATAGCACTTAACTTTTTTAAGTTCTGGAACAAGTTTCGCAATATGGTTATGTTTTTGCCAATTTTCATGTAAAATTACAAACCCTATTATATCGTTTTTTTCTGAGAGTGCAGCATTTACACATCTTCGGTAAATATCAAAGATATGTGCTCTTACTGATCCGCCAGATGGTTGATGTCTAAAATTAAGATTATTTTGTTCGCTTGGCTTTGTCTGTGTAATCTCAACAACTATTCTATAATTTTCTTTCATAAATTCCAGGTCATGAGGGAATGCTTTAGGGGTCATTATTCGGCTAGGGATTATGATCCCTCTTTTTGAAAGCGCTCTTCCAAGCCTAGCTGCATCTTCATCAGGATACAAGTCATATTTGTCAATTCCAAAATCTTTGGGTAATATCTTGATTTTTACGGGAAAGCTATATTTGGTGTCTTCTCCGGTTAGTTTTTCTTTTTCTTCTTCCCTTAGAAGTCTATTACCAGAAATACAGGTTACCAGCTCTTTATTCCTCGGCTTAAGGACATTTCCATTTTTATTTTTCTTAACAATAAAGAATTCTTTCTCTCTTTCAATTATAACTTTCGGCACTTGCTGTTTAACTAATGATACGCATAATCTCCTAGAGTTAACCATAAGATAATATGTTTTGTTAACGGGCCTATATCTGATGTACCCGGACAGGATCGCTTCATTTTTCATATTTATCACCTCGAGATTTGCTCTCACTCGTTGTTGAGCAAGTGCTCGATTGATCGAAAAAAGAAATGTTTTTGTAAGGGTTTAATCTGGTCTGATTAGTAATCTTCTCTACTTTAATCTCTTTTGCAATCTCCTTTAATGCTTCAACACTCATAGAATTGTTAAAATTGAAGCTGTTTTAAAAAGATAAGGTAAATTTTCTTGTTTACCCAGTCAAAACATTTAATTACCTTAAATATTTACATCACTTATGATCTTTGCAGCGATTATCACCACATTAACCCTAATTGTCCTAATAGTTGCTTCTTATACTGATTTGAAAACAAGAGAAGTTCCAGATTGGATAAGTTATGCTTTAATGATTTCAGCTTTGGCAATAAGAGCAATTTTTTCGGTAACAGAAGGTTGGGAAATACTTGTAAGTGGCATCCTAGGTTTTGCAATTTGTATTGGCTTAGCATTCTTTTTCTATTATACTAACCAATGGGGTGGTGCTGATAGTAAATTGTTAATGGGTATGGGTGCTGTTATTGGAATAACAATCCCTTTTGATAGTTCTAGTTTTACTTTATTATGGTTCTTCTTAGGTTTACTTTTAATCGGAACAGTTTATGGTATGGGCTGGATGGGTTATTTAGCTATTAAGAAACATTACAAATTTCTTCCGGTGTTTAAACAGAAATTCAAAAAACATAGAAAATATCTTATCCCTGTTATTGCGATAAAATTAGTTTTTGTGATTATTACTGTTTTTTATCCATTTGCCTGGCCTTTTATTCCAATACCATTACTACTCTTCATTATTTTCCTTTTCATCAACAGTGTTGAACACAGTTGTTTCCACAAAAAAGTCAAAACTAAAAACCTTACTGAAGGTGATTGGCTAGCAGAACAGGTTATTGTTAAAAATAAACAATTAATGAAAAAGAAAACTCTTGTTGCTAAAGATATTGCTTTATTACAAAAGAAAGTAAAAGAAGTTACAATAAAAGAAGGTATTCCATTCATTCCCTCTTTCCTTTTAACTTACATTACTTTGTTTATCGTGCAAAAATTCTTCCCTTTTGTCATTCCCTTCTAATAGAAAGCTTTTTATAGGTAAAAACTTTATCTCATCTAGTAAAAAGAGGTGTACAGATGAATAGTAAAGCATCATTAAATTTATCCATTCAAGCGATTGTCATTGTAGTGATCGCATTCGTTGTTCTAGGACTTGGTTTAGGGTTTGTAAGAAGCCAGTTTAGTAGTATTGAAAGTACTTCTACATCAGTGCAAGAACAAATATCCCAACAAATTTTAGACGATTTAAGAACAGGGAATAAACCTTTAAGTTTTCCTGCAAGTAAATTAGTTTTAGAAACTGGTGAAGAATCAGTTCAAGCAATTGGTATTAAGAATACTGGTGATGAAGATAGAAGTATGTTGATCAAATTCTTTGTTAAAGCTGAAGATGGAGAAAAAGAGTTTACATCCTCACAAGAATTAGATTTTACTTCTACTGATGGTGCAGAAGTTTCCTCCACAATCTTATGGGACAATGAACCACAAGATTTGAACGCTGGTCAAACTAAAGTAGTTCCAGTAACTATTGCTGCTCCTGATAAAAAGGGAAATTACTTGTTTAAAGTAAAATTAGTAAAATTAGTAACTGCTGAAGATCCAGACGAAGAAGAATACGCTTCAAAAACGTTCTTCATTAAAACAAGCTAGATGTGGTGTAATATGGCAAGAAAAAAACGAAAGATGAGTAAAGATCAAGAATTTCAAATCATGAAGTTAGTTTTAGACAAATTTCTTTGGTTAGGCTTTATTGTCATGGGTTGGGGAATGTTTGCTTCAATCAGAGATGGTACAATTCTTCCAGGTTTATGGTACATGATTGCCGGTGCAGTTCTGTTAGTAATCTTTGCTGTTGTAATCGTAAAAGAATTTGAAGTCTTTGCTTAATATTTTTTCTTTTTAATCTTCTTTTATACATTTAATGAATTCAGTTGAATTAACGCTACCTGCCCAAAGACCACTTGTTCTGTAACTAATCCCCCATGCATTTCTTACTGGAGTTTCAAATGTGGAAGACCAAAAAGAATTACAACTGTTAGAAAATTCTCTTGGGAAATAACAACCATCTGGTCCAGAATCCCTTTCACAACCACCACAAGAAGAATCTCTACAACCCCAATAATCTGTACAATCATCTTCTGAAACGTTGCAAGAACCACCAAGTGCGGTATCAGGACAACCAATAACTAAAGTCCTAAGTTCACCTATTGTAGGTAAACGCCAATTGCTAGATCCACCTAACGATAAATCTTCACAATAAATTATGCCATCTCTCCGACTCATTTCTTCTGGTGAAATTCCTTTTTGCCAAACATTTCCGGTCTCATCATCTCTTACTGTCCCATCCCCATTATCAACAAAAGAACTAGTGTATTTGCACATTGCATCTTCACAATATTGATCTTCACCACAAGATTCTTCTAAAGACTCTTCGCCGCAAGAATCTTCTGACCAAACAGCATTATCAACACAATAAGTTCTAACAGCAGGTAAACAATCTTCTTCTATCTCAACACACACTCCTTCTTCACATACACTAACTTCTTCCGGACAGGTCATAACATAAATATCATTATCACATGCATCAGTTTGGTGTACTTGTTGATCAATACAAAACGGATCTGAGTATGGAGAACAATCTTCTCCACAACCGTTTTCCCCACTAATGTCGATAACTCCTAATGCAACAGTTCCAGGAAAACCATGGCGTGAAGGTAACATCAACCTCACATCACCTGCTAATTCCTCATCTTCTTCAATAATATTTTCTTCACGCATTTCTGTTGCAATATATTCAAAAATATCTTCTCCATCTCCCGTAAATCCAAAAAGACTAACTCCAAAAGCTGATTTGATAGACATTGTTCCAAAATCGAACCGGTCTGCAAGTTGTTCCTGATTTAAACAACCAAGAGACTCCCATCCAGCTGTGTCATAATCAACATAACGAACGGCAACTGCGGAATCAACATTAATTCCAATAACAGGGGCAATATTTCGCCTATCAAATAAATTTCTGTTTAGAATGGGAATCTCTAACATGCCATCAGAACTTTTTTGTTGATTTCTTTCTGCATTTTCCACTATAAACGTAATTGGAACATAACTCTCATTAGTATACGCTGTTAAAGAATTAGCTCCTAAAGCATCAAAAAATAGTACATGTGCGTTAGGAAAACTACGGCTAGTATCTTCTCTGTTTTCCCCATTATAGTCATATACTCGCACAACAAATTCTCCTTGTGTATCTTCATCAACAAATCTTACTTCACCATTCTCATCAGTAAGTCCATAATTAACAGTAAAATCATCAATGGTTACCGGTTCTGGTAAATTATTAGATGGAGTTTCATTATCAACTAAACTCTCATCATCCGTCAAACCCCCATTCCCATAATCATTTTCCCAAACATTCTCTCTAACAATATCCTCTACACCACTATCCCGAGTTCTTTGTGAACTACCTCTTTCTAAAGCAACATCTTCAGTTAAAGAATTCTTTTCAGATTCACCACTGCAATTTATAGCCATGGCTAAACCGCCCATTAACAATGCAGAAGTAAATTTATTTTTAAGCAACTTATCTCTAAGTGACATCTTAAGAGGTAATACAAATATATTTATATATCTTTACTATATTCTTTATAGATGCAAAAAAGAGGAGCAATCAGTTTATCCATTAATTTTATAGTAACTGTGATCATCTCATTAGTAATTCTTGCTCTTGGTTTAGTTCTTTTAGGAAAGTTCATTGGAGGCGCTGAAGAGATACAAGGAAATTTAGATCATCAAACAGATCAAAGATTAGAATACTTGTTAGTTGATCAAGGTAAGAAAGTTGCTCTTCCGTTTCATGAAGCTACAATTTTTAGAGATGAATCTCACACTTTTGGGGTGGGAATGTTAAACATTAATGAAGAACAATCTTTTACAATAAATGTTGAACCAGACTTACTAAATGGCGAAGAAATAACTGATTCCACTATTACAGATTGGTTATTGTACAATGACCAACCTATTAAATTAAAAGAACAAGAACATCATAAAGAACCAATTCTTATTTCAATTGTTTCTGATGCATTAACCGGCCAATATCAATTTAAAGTTAAAGTTACAGATTCATCAGGAGAACAATACGGTAATACACAAAGAATTATTGTGCAAGTTAAATAAGCAACTCTTTCAAGAATTTCTTAGGATCTTTAGCTTTTGCAGCTGCACTTCCAATTAATACTCCTTTTGCACCTAAAGCTAATGCTTGTCCAACATCTTCTGCTTTTTTTACTCCTGCACCAACTAACAATTTAGTTCTTGGAGACAATTTTTTAACCAAATCAACTGCTTTTACAATAATTCCTGGTTGTGCTTCTGTAATACTAATAGCTCCTCCAATTAATGCTGGAGGTTCATAAGCAATGTAATCTGATTTAAACTGAGCAACTTTTTTAATCACACCTAAAGATTGTGCACATACAACTGTCTTCAGTTTTTTCTTTTTACAAGCGATAACGGTTTTTTCAATAACCGCTATTGGTAAACGATGTTCAGAATGGTTAATTATTACCCCCATGCAACCAAGTGCTTTCACTTCTGCAGGTAAAATTCTTCCAGTATTAGCCCCATAATCTTTGTAATCAACATGCTGTGAATAAACGGGAATTTTAACTTTCTGAGCAATTTGTTTTAATAATAATAATGGTGGAGCAATTGCAACTGTATAATCTGGTTTACTTACCTGAGATATTTTCTTTGCTAATACTAGTGCTTTATCTCCTGAAACTTCTTTATATGTCTTAAAATTGAGTAAAATTAACGGTTTCATTTTTTAAAATATCACCTTTGCCCTTTTTTAACTTTATTGAGCATTCTAAAGAGGTAACTAACAATAATTAATACTATTATAATCGGCAATAACAACAAAAGTAACTTCAACAATAAGAATAATATCAATAATACTAGGGCAATTATTGCTAGAATAAACATCCATGCTTTAAGACCGTTTACTTTTATGATCATGTTTTAATAAATAACTAATGACTATAAAAAGTATTCCTAATCCTAATGTTAATAAGAAAATATTTCTACTGATAGAAATAAAAAATTCTAATGGAAATGTTTGAATCAATAATGAATCAACAGCAAATTGCCAATTCCCTTGTGGAAAAAATATTTGATGAAAGAAAGTAAAAGTATATTTGAATGCAACTAAACTAAACATCAGCACCACTCCCACAAAAACCACCGTAGAAACCCCACCATATTTTAACAATCTCTTCCTATCTTTCCAAGAATAAACAACTAAACCAAATAACAATAATAAACCAACAATAAAAACAATCTTAACTCCTTTCATAACATCTTGTACATCTTCTAAATGTGAATATTCTTTTGCTGTATAATTTAATTGTAATTCACTCCCTTTCTGCACAAAATCTATAGTTTCTGTCTGTTCAATAGTCATGGGAGTTAACCCTAAAACTAAGAAATAAGCTAACAATAACAAAACAATAGGTGTTAAGATAATCAATAGAGTAGTCAGTAAACGTTTATACATAAATTAAAAAAGAAAAAAGAATCATAAAAAGCTTTGCATTTTTAGGATGTTAAAAAATCCAATTTTTCAACACTATAAAAATTTAATGTTCATGGTTACAACTGCCGTGAGAATCTCCACAACCTTCTTTATCTTTAGAATCACTACAAGATCCACTACCACAGCATCCATCTTTTTTATCTTCTGGGTCATTTACACCAATAACTTTTACTGTGAAAGTAAGTTCTTTACCAGCTAATGGGTGGTTAAGATCTAATGTTACTTTATCTTCTGTGACTTTAGCAATTTTTGCAGGAATTTGCTGGCCAGTTGGTGATTGCATCATTAACATCATACCAATTTTTGGTTCTTGATCTTTAGGAAGGTGTTCTCTTGGAACTTCTTGTGTTAATTCTGCTCTTATTGCTCCGTAACCTTCTTCAGGTGTAAGTGTGAACGTTTTTTCTTGTCCTTTTTCCATACCTTCAACAGCCTTCTCAAAACCAGGAACTACTTGTTTAGCACCAATTTCAAAAGTTAAAGGTCCTCTACCTTCAGATTTGTCAAAAACTTGACCGTCACTAAATTTTCCAGTATATTCAATTTTTACTTTATCGCCTTTATTAATCATTTTACTTTTCCTCATTTGTTTGCTTTATAAAATTATCTTAATCTATTGAATTCTTTCTGAATAACTCTACTGCTCTAATCTCAGATACATACTCTGATTCAGGAAATACTAACCAAAAATCATCGGTTCCAGCAGCTTCTAATCTTCTTTCTAATCTTCCTGGTCCAATGTTAAATGCTGCTAATGCTAAATCTTCATCTCCAAATTGATTTAATAATTGTCGTAAGTAACTTGCTCCACAATCCAAACCAATTGCAGGATCTGTAACATCACCACACCCTAACCATTTCCTAGTTCTTGGCATAATTTGTGTTAATCCTTCAGCTCCAGCATAAGATACTGCATTTGGGTCTCCACCACTTTCTACAACGACTAAAGAAAATAAAGTCTCATAAGGTACCTCATATCTCTCGGCTGCAGAAGAAATAAGATCTGCATGCTGTTCTGTTCGAGCTATTTTTCTTTCAATATTACACCCATCTTCTTCTAAAAATAATTGATACCTTTCTCGGATAGGAATTCGGTCAAAGTTATAACCTTCTTCAATAGGTACATCCATAAATTTGATAGGTATAGGTTCTCTTACTTCATACTCAAGAGTAGATTCTTGAAATGGTGCTGAATAATATTGTTCCACTCTTGGTGTTACTGCGGTAGCTGATACCTCTTCAATATCATCCCCTACTGACCATGCCAATATAGAAGCTAACGCTGTAGCAACTATATGTGGTGTATAATTACGCTCATTCACTGGTTTTTTAGACATGTTCTAACTCAAGAATTTCAGTTTATAAACCTTTCGTTTCTGTTGTCTCTGGGGAGTAGTCCTCACAACATCTTCTTCAATTCAGTAGCAATAAACTTCCCAGAAGCTTTTCCCGCAAGAGCTTTCATCGACATCCCCATTAATGCTGGAAATGGTGCTCCTTTATTTGAAGAGATAATTTTCTTCAAAATGGCATGAATTTCTTCCGTACCTAAAGATTCATATTTCTTTAAAGAGAAGTTACCTTTACACATATCAATTAAAACATCTATTGTAATGTCTTTATGAATTTTATCGGCAGCTAAATAAGAAAAGAAATTTCTAAAATCATCTTCAGTTAAAGAAGAAACATCCACATTATACTTGCGTCTAATTTCAACTAAAACAGAAGTTAATACATCAGCAATAAATGCTGGTTTAATTTTCTTATGCTTCTTAACCAATTCTTCAAACAAGTCAACATAAGTAGACTTAACAATAAATGCAGCTAAGTCAGAACTTAATCCATAATCCTTACTAAATCTAGCATTCTTAACAGATAACAATTCAGGCAACTCAACATTAGTATCAGGATAAACTAACGGTACATCTGTTTCAGGATACATCCTTGCTGCTCCTGGCATTGGCCGCATGTAATGCGTTGTTCCATCAGAGTTTGCTTTCCTAACTTCTTTAGGAACACCTTTGTACAATTCTTCAACACGTGAATAAATAGCTTCTAAAGCTACTTTTGCTCGATCTTCAGAATCAGCAACTAAAATAAAAGCATCTTTCTTAGAACACTTAAACTCTTTCCTTAAAAGACTAACTTCTTTTTCAGTAATTCCATAATTTGGCAGTTCATCAGAATGAAATAATCCAGAAACACCTGCAATAACTTTTGCCCTTCCGGCTAATTCTGTCCCTAACCGATAATTTGGTTGTAATTCTCTTCCTATTAAACCAGAAAATCCAGTTAATTTAATCCCAAGAATCTTCCCTTTCTTCTTTAAAGTACTTTTAACAACCTTGGAAGAAGATTTAGATAACACTAATGAAACATCAACAATAGATAACTTGTTTAACTTTCCCAACTCTTTCTTCAACAACAACAATTCTTGTTGTCTTTTAATTTCTAAATCAACTAATAATGGAATTTGTCGTAAATCCTGTGCACCTTTAATTTCAACACGAACTCCACCTTTAATAGAAACGTTAACATCTTGTCTGATAGTTCCTAAACCTCTTTTAACTGTTGGAAGAGAACGTAATAACATCCCTAACTGTTTTGCAACTTCTTGACAATGTGCAGGAGTTTTAATGTCAGGTGCAGTACCAATTTCAATTAACGGAATACCTAATCTATCTAATCGATAAACTTTTTCTGTTACAGAATCAGAAATAATCCTGCATGCATCTTCTTCTACAGAAATATTGTCTATGTTAACTAAACCGAGAGAAGTTTTTATTTTTCCTTTTCTTCCAACTAACGCTGTTCTTTGAAATCCAGATGTATTAGATCCATCAACTACTGTTTTCCTCATAACTTGTACTACTGGAGAAACATCTGCTTTCACTAATTTACAAAGTTGCAATGTGGTATACAGTGCATCAGAACTCATTGAGTGTGGAGGTTCTTCATCTAATTCTACTAAAGAAATTGTATCATTGTAACCTTCATACACAAATGTTTTACCGCGAGATTGTTCTTGTGCAGCAGCAACATCTATCTTTCCTGATTCTCCTGCACTTGCTCGCATTTTACGAATTACACGATAATCTGGTTTATCATCCCTAATTGTTGTTGGGGTAGAACAAAATAACTTTCTACCTTCTAACTGTTGATGTATCTCAATCCCACATTTTAATCCTATTTTCTTGTAAGGCATAATTTTAAAGAACCTCTTACGGCGTTATAAATTTTCTCTTTTCGATAGTTTTATTAAGAATATCAATCTTCCTTATTTCATGACACCCGCAGCAAATTGACTGAGGATCATTATTTTTCTTCTAGGACCTCTAGATCATCTTCAATATCGTCTTCCGTGGAAGCTCTACACTGCTTTCTCTTGGAAGATGAACAATAAATCATGTCTGGATCTGGCATCTAGGCAAAAATATGTCTTTAAACTATATAAGAGTTATCAAACATGAAAGAAAAAAACAAGTATATTGATTTCAAGTACAATTGGAAAACTTATTGGAGCTTTTTACGTAAACATAAAGTTACTTTTATTTTCCTTATTATTACTATTTCTATTGTAGAACTAAGTAGGTTAGCCGACAAACTAATTTTTAAAGAAATTATTGATCGTGGAACAGAATTTTCTAATGGCGTTCTTCCTCAAGAACCGTTTGTTAAAGCACTTATCATTTTTGCAATAATTTTTGGATCAGTAGTTATTATTCGTTCAGTGTTTAAGTGGATACAAATCCACTTAATAAACAAACTTGAAACAAATTTAATAATTAACCTTAAGCAGCGTTTTTATAATCATATCTCTGAGTTATCATACAACTTTCACACTACTCACAAAACTGGTTCATTGATTTCAAGATTAGGTAGGGGTAGCCGAGCAATAGAAGTTTTAACTGACGTTTTGGTATTTAATGTAGTTCCACTAATATTGCAATTTATAATAGTCTTTACCTCATTACTTTATTTTGATATTAGTTCTGCAATAGTGGTCATAGTAATTGTTGTCTTATTTATTTTTTATAGTATCTTTATACAACAAAAACGCCGTGAAGCAAGTATTGTTAAGAATAATTGTGAAGATATAGAGAAAGCTTTTGTTGCAGATACTTTTACTAATATTAATTCCGTAAAGTATTTTGGTAAAGAAACTTCTATGCAGAGAAGATTTGGAAAATATGCTTTAGCAACAAAAATTGCACAAATCAAGTTGTGGGATTATTTCAAGTGGATGGATGCAGGTCATACTTTAATTTTAGGTTTAGGTGTTATTCTATTATTTTATTTTCCATTAAAAAGTTTTGTTGCAGGAAATATTTCGATAGGAACTGTAGCTTTTATTTATACTGTTTACGGAAATCTATATGGTCCATTGTTTAGATTTGTTCATGGAATTAGAAACTATTACAATGCAATGGCAGATTTTGAAGCTTTGTTTGCTTATGGAAAAATAACTAATGAAGTTAAAGATAAAAAAAATGCTAAGGGATTTAAAGTAAAGAAAGGGAAAATCACATTTAAGAATGTTAATTTTGCTTATCATAAAAGAAAATTTCTTAATGAATTTAGTCTAAACATTCCTGCAGAGAAAAGTGTGGCTTTTGTTGGCCATTCCGGTTCTGGTAAAACAACTTTGATTAAGTTACTGTATCGGTTTTACGATCTCAATAATGGAGAGATTCTCGTTGATGGAAAAAGTATTGCAGATGTAAAGAAAAGTTCGTTAAGATCAGAATTAAGCATTGTACCCCAAGAATGTATCTTGTTTGACGATACAGTTTATAACAATATTGCTTTCTCCCGCCCTTCTGCTAGTAAAGGGGAAGTGTTACAAGCAATGAAGTTTGCTCAACTAGATAAAGTAATAGAAAACTTTCCAGAAAAAGAGAAAACTATTGTTGGTGAAAGAGGTGTAAAACTTTCTGGTGGAGAAAAGCAGAGAGTTTCCATTGCTCGTGCAATTCTAGCAGATAAAAAAATTTTAGTGTTAGATGAAGCTACATCTGCATTAGATTCTGAAACAGAACATGAAATTCAAAAAGATCTTGAAAAATTAATGGTAGGTAGAACTTCTATCATTATCGCACATAGATTATCAACAATTATGAAAGCAGATAAAATTGTTGTGTTGGATAAAGGAAAAATTGTACAGCAGGGAACACATTCTAAATTAATCAAACAACCCGGACAATACAAAAAATTATGGAACCTACAGAAAGGCGGTTATATTAAGTGATACCAATTACAAAAGAAAGCTAAATAATTTTTTAACCCTATGCTTAATACTCAAACTCGCCTATAAAAAATATATTCAGTAAAATTAATTAAATTCTTAGAGTTTTGAATTGGTTTTATTCTGTTAATACTTTTTTTAATGAGATCATCTCTCATTGCTATCATTTCATCATTACTAGATAAATTGCTTAATTTTTTACTATCTTTCTTTTCTGATTTTCCTGTCATATCCGAAGTAATTTGATCCCTTAGGTCATCATGAATTTGATATGCAGTAGAAATATTTTTAGCAAAAAATTCTAAGTCTTTGTTGAATGCAAATGGTTTACACAACAAAGTAGGAAGTAGAATTGAAAATTCAATTAATCTATTCTTCATAAAATACGTTTTTAAATAATCACTTACGTCTTTGTGCTTCCAAGTTAAATCTCTAGCCTGGCCACCAATTAGTCCCTCTAATTTTAATGTTTTAGCTAAACTTACATTAATTGAGGATACATCACCTAATTTAGCCCCATTATTAATAATTAATTTTTGACCCTCTACTAGGAGATATAGTGCAGTTAAGATTGCTATATCTTGACCATATTTTGAGTGTGTGCTTTCTTTTCCTCTTCTAAGGGCTGAATTATCCATTGATGGTAAATCATCTAGCACCAGTGAGGAAGTGTGTATATATTCTATCCCTTTGGCACAATCTAATAACATCTCTGAAGATATGTCAAACATTTCGGCAGAAAAAAACAAGAATTTAGATCTATAAAATGCAAAAAAGTTATTTACTGCTGCTTCATCATCTAATGAAAGAGAGTATCTAATTGCATCTTTTATTTTTTCATTATCGACATTCACATAAGAAATATTTCTCATTGAATCAAAAACAATTTTAGTTTTTTTGTCAATAACTTCTTTAAATTCCACACAGTTAATATGTTGGCTTACTATTTAATATTTATCAAATAATACTAAAGCTAACCGCGCCTGCCATTGCTGAATATGATCCTATGATTAACATCTTAACTAATAATATTGAATCACTAGGCAATCCACCAAATAACCATAATGCAAAGAATTCAACAACTACTGCAATAAAGTACAGTAATACCAATTTTTTCCATATTAAAGCCGAACCTTTTTTCTGAATATAATCATGTTCATTTTTGTAAATTAGTAATGTTGAAATAACGATGATAAACACCAGAATACCAATAACATT
>JABHXC010000051.1 GCA_018657475.1 Candidatus Woesearchaeota archaeon | reverse complement strand
ATTGTGTAAATACTTCTGCTAAATCATTTCCAGTAGCTTGCCAAAGTACATCAGCAGTGTGATCAATAAACTCATATGAACCCATATTCTTCTTCAATAAAGCTGTCTTATAAACTTTTTGAGGAAAACCTATTTATCTATAGCCTAATTTTAGATAAAAATGGTCAAATTACCTAATTGGTTATCTAAACGTTTTGTAGGAGAAAGTTGGGCTGAAGTTGCAGAAAAAATAGAAAATTTAACCCCTAAAGAAAAATCTGCTGAAACAACTCCCAAAGAAGCTCCTGCTCATTTAGAAGAAATTATAGATGAAACTCCAGCTGTCATGATGGGTGGATCTCCTACTTATATTACTAGTTATTCCGCTATTGAACACACTGCAGTTTCAAACGAGTTAAGAAAAGTTCTTCCTAAAACAATTAAACAATTTTTAAGCTACGGTTTTGTTTCAAGAGAAGATCATTTTTGTGTTTTTCCTCCTCCTAATTTAGATCAAACAGGAATGGGTGAAGCTATTAGTGTATTAAATGGACTCAAAACAAATCCTTCTTTCCAAGAAATCTCTGCTAAAATTATTGCAGGAGAATGGCCAGTTGATCTTCTAAGAAATGGAAAAGAGAAATTGCTACTTCATAGAAGAAAGTTTGGTAGTAATCCCGATCTTAATCATCTTGTTCGTTTAGGTCTTGATACGGTTCTCTTTCCAGAGTATGCAGAAGGAGAATCCTATGTACTTAATAACACACATTTTGATTTAAGTAATCTTACGACTTTAGCTAAAGAAAAGTTCGTTGGGAACCCTAAAGTTATTGCAAAACAAGCAGACCAACTTTATAGAGTTCTTGTTGGTTTCTCAGGGGCACATACAAGTTCTCAATTAAGTCATCTTCAATATAGAAAAGATTTTGCTCAACAAGTTTTAGAACAAGAAGAATTATTATTAAATAGCCTTGATGATCCTTTTGCATCTTACGATTTAGAACAATTTTTAACTCACATTGCTGGTCCTTATGGTACACAAAGATTACAACATACACATTCCAAAGAACCAGAAGAATTGTTGAAAGAAGTTACTGGAGAAATTTATGTACTATTGTGGACCTGTGCACGTTTAGGAGATATTTCAAGACATTTAGAAAAACCAGGGAAAGACCTAAGTGTTGATTATGCTTTACTTGCTAAAGATATATTACAACGAGGAGTAAAAAGATTTTCAAAGACTCATCAAACATTATCTCAACAAAATGATTGGAAAACAATGGTAATGAGTCATGGTTACTGGAAAGATTTTGTTCCATACATAAAACCTCCTAATCAAATAAAATATCCTAATCTGTTTGAAAATTTACCTTTCCCTACAATGCAATCTAAAACAGAAGCTGAACCACAAAGTTTAGGTTATGCTGCAACTATGGATAGTAATCCATAAATAAATATAGGTAAAGAAGTAACACCTAAATAAACAAAATTAATGCCCTTCATAACAAGTAAAAAATAATCAAAACAACATCTATTTTCTTTTAATTATTTTCTAGTAGTTACGTTTAAGAAACATTTAAAAATCTCTTCTTAAATTAAAAAATCAGTATGGTAAGAAAGTTCTTTGAGAGATTATTATCTGGTAGTTCTAAAAAAAAACTAGATGAACCCAAAAAACCAAAAAGTGTTATTTATTTTCCATCTCCAAAAGAAAATTCACCATTACCTACTCCACCAGATGGACATACACCTACTTCTCTAAGAACTATTGATAGATTTAGATTAGAGATGAAATCTCTTACTGAAGATAAAGAACCCTATACCTCTGATTCAGATTTAGAATCAGTTCTTGCTTCATTTAGTGGCCAATTTCCTGCTCAGAATCCAAATAAAGTAATCTCACCACAACAGCAAGATAAGATAAAACAAGTTTATTTAGCTTTACAACATACTGCAAACCAGTATGCAACTTCTGGGTCTATGAGTTTAGAAGGAATAGTGTCTCCACATAGTTCAGATCGCAAAGAGATGGCAATTTTAAGTGGTGGTTTGGATACGGATGAGATTGCAGCACTTGCTAGACAAGAGATCCAAGAACCATTAGGGGAAGATGATATTGAGAGTAATAAAGAATTGAATGATCTTGCCACACTTCATTTAAACTGGCACCAAGAACTATCGCAGAATTATTACCAATTAATGGCCAAAAGCCAAGATTCATTTAAGAAAATTTTCTTTAATGGCCAGAGTTTTTTAAACGGAATTTCTGTAGACAAAATTTTTCGTTTATCTGCTTATGCGGGTGCATCTTACAGCCCAAGATCAAATAATGGGGCAGTATTACATGATATTCTTGATGCTACATTTGAACATACTGCAAATTTAGTAGAATTTCTAGCAAAAAACAGGCCTTCATCAAAAAATGGAATTAATCCTGAATATCCACCTGGAACATTAGATCATCCAGATATTACTGGTTTAATAAAAGTCTTGATAGCTTTTGGTAGTGAAAGAGAAAGAAATTATGATCTGGTAGAAGGAACAATTCCCAGTTCACAATTTTCTCCAAAAGATAAAAAAGAAGAAATTTTAACTTCCCCTCGTGGATTATTAAGACGGTTCTATGATAAAGTGAATACCCAATTAGAAGGTTTTCTAACACAAACAAAACAAATTAGTGAAGCTCATGACAGAAATTATACACTTAATTGGAAAGCTTTAGAAGAAACAATTTATCTTGAAGGTCCTGAAGCTTTTGATTCAAGAAATGCTCCAAAATTTTTACTAGAAAGAGAGATTTATGATCCAGCAAATCCTTATATTGGACATTCAAAAAAAGCAAAATTTGTTACAAGTACCGGAAAAGTTGAACGTCTTAAAAAAAGAATGTCTAAAATTAAACAAGATGAAGCTGTTCAAAAAGTGTTAGTGCAAGCAGGAGGTCATGTTGGAATTAAAACAGAAAGTTTTGTTAATCAAGCTCCACCTAGTCCTCCGGTAATAGTCATTGAAAATCTTGAAGCTGCAATATCTAAAGGTAATGTCGCTGTCCAATCAGAACATGCAGAGATTGATGTTGAATTTTTAGATCCTAATGACCCTGATGCAGAAATTTTCTCTCCTAATGATATCTCGACAACTCCTCTCACTGCAACTCAAAATACGGTATACAAAGAATTTATTTTTTATTATTATCCTGCTTATCAAGTCAACCCTGAATTCCTTATTGAACAAAATGCAAGTAATTTAGAACAGTTGTTAAGTTTAACTTCTAACAATCAACCAACCCGTCAAGCAGTTTTTGATCAGATGAAGACTTACGGGGCAGCAAGATCACTTATTAAGTGTAGACCTCCAACATATTTATCCTCGGGAGAAGCTCCAAATAACATTGATGACAATTATAAATTACAAGAAATAATCCCTATTGGATTTAAAAATGGAGCTCTTGTTTGGTCTTCAAAGGAGATAACTGAACTTGAACAAAATCTTCTTCCTAAATCTGTTTTAGGAACACAATTAATGGCTACCCATAATGTTCAGAGTTTACCTCCTGGAGACCCAGCTAAAGTATCTGCTAAACAAGATACTTATGAACTTCAACCAGTCATTGAAGGAAGTATAATTGTATGTGGTGAAGAAAGAAAAATGGCTGTTCCAGAAAGTGATCTTGGAAAAGTTTTAGGGTGGGACGATAAAGGCGGGTTACATGCTGTTGTTGATCCATCAGGTAATATTTATGGTCAGGATAGTAATTTTTCTGGTCATGATAAGACTGTTCCATTTAATCCAGATAATTCTTACTCTTCATCTGGTGAAACAAGAGAAGTTGAAATTCTTGGTGAAACTGCTGCAGAACGATATGTTGGAGTTCAAGAAATTAAAAGAAAAACATCAAATCCAAATGTGGTAAAAGGTTCCGGTAATGAGTTAGAGTTAAGAAATGCTGCTAACATTGCTGATAAGACTAGTTATGTGAATGTTAGTGAAGTTAAAGATTTGATTGAACTGAGAAAATTACAATATGGTGATAGTGGAAGAACAGAAAGTTTACTTCCTGCAATAAAAGTTGAAGATGAAGAGTAATTTGTTAACGATTAATTTAAATAGATTTTTTCAATACTATGATTATGAAAAATTATTTTTCAATAACTTGTGATGGTGTGGGAAGATTTTTCAAACGTCTTATTGGTCAACCTACTTTTGATGCTGTGATTAAAGATGATTTCCCTACTATAACAAAACCTAACCCGGACATTCATGTTCCTAATCCTGGAGAAACACATCAAGCAATACCTGTAAGAACTAGAGCAGAACTTGAAGAGTTACTCACTACAAAAAAACCCGTAGACACACTTTTCTATGAATGGAGTATAGATTCAATTGTTCGACAAATGTTTCATCCGGGAACGGTACGTTTAGATGACATTTGTCTTTCAGGTAAAGACAGAACAATTGAGTTTAGTTCTTCAAAAAGATATAGTAATTTTAGCATGTCCGAACATTTACCAAATGAAACAAATCGTTTACATGAACTTGTTGAAGATATGTTCCCTAATGAAGAAAGTAAAGATGAAGAATCTGGTGGCGTAAAGACTGTTAATGAGTTGTATCGTGTATTTGTTGGACTTTCTGGTGCACATTTCCATGATAGTTTACTTGATGTAGATAATCGTTTAGAATACGCTAAGCAAGGTTTTAGATGCCTTGTTGATTTTGTTGACGTACTACATAATGTAAAATGTGAACATCCAGATGCAGTTAGCGCTGCTGATGTCACAAATTTAATTTCTTATGTTATTCGTCCATATGGTGTTGATATGTTTGAAACTTTTGAAGAAAAGATTGACACTAATCAAACTCCTGAAGAATTACTTAAAAGAACTAAAGAAAACCTAGAAATGATGGCTTTACCATACTTAAAGAATATAGCTATGGCTAAAAAATGGTCTAAAGAGAAAAAAGATGGTAAAGATAAATGGAAAGTTAACCAATTTAAGTTTGGTGAGTATATTCTAAGTTTAGGTCCTCAAAATATTTCTCAAACTACATCCTCTATGCCAGGATTTGATTACTTTATTGAAGCTGTTGATCCAGTGACTGGTTCAATGATTATACCAAAAACATTGCCTCCAGAATTACCAGCAGATCAGGTATCTGGTTCAATGATTATTCAACAAAGTGATTTATACACTGGTGCAAAACCACCACCGCTTCCAGGAACATCCTATAAAAAAAATCAATCTATAGTTTTTCCTTCATTAGAAATCGATTTAACTGAGACTGTTCAAAGAATGCCTATATTTGATATGGGTGTGCTTAATAATCCTATAACTCAATCTCCGAGGGAAATAGTTAAACCGGTTGCCGATCCAGTAAGAGAATCTTACAATGAAGAACCTCCTACAAGTGTTACTGGAACAATGCTTTTCATGCCAAAATTTGAAGATCCTAATAAAGAAAGGAAAGAATAATTCTATTTAGATTCTCAAGAAGATGAAACTATATAAATGAGAATAATTAACGTTAAATTATGTCAAATATTGTGTTCAATTCTATACTCAGAATGTATGATGCTGCAACCGATGCAGTAGTAGGTTTTTTCAAAAGGAGTCAACTTGAAACAGGTACTCATACAAGAGTTCCTACTTATTTACCTGATGACCAAGTTCAAATTAGTTATCAAAATCTTGATTCAGAAGTACAAAAAAGATTACAAGAAACCGAACGGACTGCTTTTAGTGGTTTAGAAGGTCAAGTTGCTGCAACTCTCTTTGATAAAATGGCAAAACCATTTTGTGATGATAAAAGTTATGGTCCAGAAGATGAAACAGTACTGATGACAACTCTTGGGAATCAAGTTGAATTAATTATTACTCAACATAGTAATGCACATTGGACACATGTAGAGCCTTCTGATTTTCAAAATTTTGCACATTATACTGTTCCTCATGTAGTTAACAGGGCTTGGGAACGTGGTGATGTCGTGAAAGCAGTTAAAACAAATGAGTATGGTCAAGCAGCTAAGAAAGTAGGTGGTATTGTCATGCAAGCATCTGACAGAGTAATGCGTACTGCCGATTTAGAAAGAATTCAAGGAAGTAAACCAACAGCTGAAGATTATACACAAACAGGTATACACATATATCATGAAGGGCTTGATTCTGTTGTTGGAACAGAAGTTGCAATGCGTGCGTTAAATCAAGAAGATTTAGCAAAAGCAGCTAAAAGAATGCAAACACCGGATTCATCAGATATCGTTGTAAGTGGTGAAGACAGTCCTCTTAACATGGTTTCAACAAAACACAAATCATAATACATAGTTTCTAACATACAAATCATTTAAAACAGGTAACTACTATCTAGGAGTATGGGGGATGTAAATTGGATTGCAGTAGTAATCCTTGGTGCAATAATTAACTTACTTGGATTAGTTTTTGGAACGTTCATAGCTAAGTTTATTGTTTGGGTAAGAAATAGACTCTATAAAATATAATGGCAATCGGATCATTTGTTGAAGAAGCAATAAGCTTTGTAAAGAAAGCTCTTACTAGAGGTTTTCTTGTGTGGTGGTTAACAGTTGTATTAACTGTAGACATTTTACTAATCTTATACTATGTAATGACTTCAGGAGGATTTTATCCACCATTAGCATTACTTATCATTGAATTATTAGCATTTTTTCCTTTAATTGTTGTTTTATTAATTGCAGGAGGTCGACAGAAAAATGGCAGATTACGAAATTCAACTCAAGAAACCCATAAGCGAAAAGATTATGGAAGACTTGAAGCTCGAACAAGGTTTTAACACGTTTGGTTTAGAAATGAACTGGGAAGATAATAAAGTAGATCTTACTAATGTAAGTGCATATAAAGATGTTCCAGGGATAAGAAGAGCATTTGATGCTAATGCAAAATTCATTCTAGCATTTCTTGCAGAGATGCACGAAACTGATGGTAAACTCTACAAAGGCGACAATGTTATTGACGCATACTTTGGTAAAGATGATCCTGGTTTAATGGAAGATATCTGGAATAGTGTAAGACGATGGGCAGTGGTAGCTTTCAAATAAAGAATGGATACTTATGATCAACGTATACAACAAGTATTGTTAAACTTATTACATTATTTAGAGAGATATGAAAAAGCCCGTGATGGTAGAGCAACATTTACATATGTATATCTGTTAACTACTTCTTTGTTTGTTAATGCTAAAGATCAGTTTGATGATCCCTACTGGGTTTCAAGATTTGTAAGAGAATTTTCACAAGAGTTTATTGATGCAACTGAAGCTTATGATAATAATGAACCTGTTTCTAATGGATGGATAGAAGTTTTTGATACTGTAACATTAAAGAGAACATCTGTGTTAGAAGAAATGTTGTATGGAATGGCATCACATATGGTGCACGATCTTCCGGTAGTATTAACAAAAGTTGGTATGGTAGATCCAGCAAAAAATTCAAGAATTGCAGATTTTGATAGAATCAGTGATTTACTTGTTAGTGCTATTGATTTAATTCAAAAAGAAGTTGCAGAAAGATACAATCCTTTTTTAGGTTGGTTAGATCGTTTAACACACAGAAAAGACGAATTCATAACAAAGAATGGAATGCGTATAACCAGAGGCATTGCTTGGTTTAATGCAAATAGATTACAAGATCCAATAAATTATGAAAAAGTAAAAATAAAAATAGAAAGATTTCCGGGCATTTTAATAAGAAAATCAAGAAAACGTTTCATTGTAAGTTTGTTTAGATTTGTTTCTTCATTTAGTAGAAGATGGCCTTAACCGTGTCCTTCAGTTCTTATAACAGCTTTAATTCTTCTTACACCTGCTGAAGAACTTTGCTCTTTAACAATTTTAAAATGTCCAATTTCTTTAGTAGAATTAACGTGAGGTCCACCACATAATTCAATTGAATAATCACCAACAAGATAAACTGAAACAGTGTCAGGATACTTTTTACCAAACTCTGCTTGTGCACCTAATTTAGCAGCTTCTTCTTGTAACATTTCTTTTCTAACAACTTTTAAATCTGCATTAATAACTTTGTTAACTTCATCTTCAACTGCTTTCTTTTCTTCATCAGTTAATTTTCTGTCAAATGTAAAATCAAATCGTAAACGTTCAGGAGTAATATTCGAACCTCTTTGTTTAATATCAGAAGAAACAACTTTACGTAATGCTTCATTCAATAAATGTGTGGCAGTATGCAATTTAACACTTTCATCAGATAAGTCTGCTAAACCACCTTTAAATTTTCCTTCAGTTGCTGTACGAGATAACTTCTGATGTCGTTCATATGCAGCAAAGAACTGTTCTGCATCAACTTTAACTTTTCTTTCATCAGCTAACTCTTCAGTCATTTCTAATGGAAATCCGTACGATTGAAATAATAAGAATGCATCCTCTCCAGATAAGTTACCTTTAGTAGCCATCTTTTCAAATTCTCTTAACCCTTTCTCTAAAGTAATCTCAAATTTCTTTTCTTCTTTTTGTAATTCAGAAATAATCTTATTTTTATTCTCTTTTAGTTCTGGATAACCTTCACAATATTCAGAAACAACAACTTCTGCTATTAAAGAAGTAAACTCTGTAGTAATCCCTAATTGTTTACCAAATCTAATTGCTCTTCTAATTAATCTTCTAAGGATATATCCTCTATCTGTGTTAGACGGTTCCAACCCTTCTGCTAAAACAAATGTTGCAGCTCTTAAATGGTCAGCAATAATTCTCATTGCTTTTTTATTATCTTCATAATCTTTTCCAGATAAAGAAACAATCTTCTTAATAATAGGTTGAAACAAATCAGTTTCATAAGCACTTTTCTTTCCTAATAAAACGGCTGCTGTCCTTTCTAATCCCATACCCGTGTCAACATTTTGTTGTTTTAATTTAGTAATACTTCCATCTTCAGACTTATTATAAGCCATAAACACATCATTCCAAATCTCTACCCATCTTTCATCTTCTTCATCAAATTTAACAGGTGCATCAGAATCACCTGTCCAGTAAAACATTTCAGAACTAGGACCGCAAGGACCAGCTTCTCCAGCTATCCAGAAGTTGTCTGAACCTAAAAAAGCAATTCTATCTTTAGAAACACCTAACGATTCCCAAATGGAGGCAGATTCAGAATCTTTAGGAACATCTCCTTCTCCTTTATACACAGTAAAAGCTAATTTAGAAAGTGGTAATCCTAACCATTCTTTAGATGTAAGAAATTCAAAACTCCATTTAATAGCATCTTCTTTAAAGTAATCTCCCAACGACCAATTACCTAACATTTCAAAGAATGTGTGATGAGTATCATCCCCAATATTTTCAAAGTCTACTGTTCGTAAACATTTCTGTACATCAGCTAACCTTTTCCCTTGAGGATGTTTCTCTCCGGTAAGATATGGAGCAAGAGGTTGCATTCCTGCTGTATTAAACAATACTGTAGGATCATTTACCGGAATTAGTGAAGCAGAAGGAATAATTGCATGTCCTTTGCTTTTAAAAAATTCTAAATATTTTTGTTTGAGTTCTTTTGCTTGCATAACCACTAAGAAATCAACAAACTTATAAATTTTGCTTCAAGATTAGTGTTTTATGACTCTAGACCAGTATTTAATTGAGAAAGGAAGAATAAAAGTTCAAGAACATCCAAAAGGACATTGTGCTTGGGCAATGGTAGATGGAGAAACTGATCCTGTAAATGTTAAAGTTCTTTCTTTTGGTCAATTTACTGGGGAATATCATTGTAGAAAACTTTTTGATTCAAATAATGGTAAATCCATTTACACTAAAAAACTATATGCTGACCGTTTCGAAGCTTTGACTGATAAGTAGATCTACAATTAACTAAACTGATCTAAACTCTTTTGACTTTTTTCTATATTAGCAATAGAAGCAATGGTTTTAAAGTCAGCTTTCATTTTTTCAAATTTATCAGGATTTCTTCCAGAATATAAATAAGAAGCAGGATGTACTACTGGAACAATTCTTCTTTCAACACCATTAATCATTACAGGATATACGTAACCTCTCAATTTAGTAATACCGGTTTTGCCTAAGATTCTTTCAGTAGCAAAATTACCAATTGTAACAATAACTTTTGGGTCCATTATAGAGATTAATTTGTCTAACCTACTTCTACAATTTTCAACTTCTTCTTTCTTAGGGTTTCTATTTTGAGGTGGCCTACACAAAATAGTGTTAGTGATAAACACATCTTCTCTTTCAATACCAACATCATTTAACAGTTCATCAAGAATTTTCCCAGACATTCCACAGAAAGGAATACCATTTTTAGCTTCTGTTGCACCGGGCGCTTCGCCAATTAATAAAATATCAGCATTTTTATTCCCTGACCCAAAAACAACTTGCATCTTACTTTCTTGTAAAAGAGGACATTTTTTACAATTATTATACTCTTCTTTTAAAGTGTTAAAATCCATAATATGACTAAAATTCACAATTCTTTTAAAGATTCCGTGTCTGAAACAAATAATGGGTATTCATGATCTTGCAAAAAATCCTGGTAGTGCTTTAGTTAATTTTTTGTATGAAGAGGAAGATAAACGTTTTCAGTTTAATAGTTTGTCTCAATTAAAATCACTATATGGGCATCTTAAAGAACGTGGAATTTCTCCTAATTTTTTAGGTGGTTATAGAATCACTATAAAAGACGCTTTACGACTTCCACATGATACTGTTCTTCCTTTCTTTATTGATCAAACTACAAGGCAAGAAACAGCACTTGCAATTGATTGTTCATTAACTGGAAAGATATATTCATTTGCAGGAACTGCCGATATCATTGGACATGCATCACCATCTGAAATAACGTTTAGAAAAGTAACTGAAGAAAGACCATCTCCTGAGTATGCAGATTTGTGGGAAAAATTATTAGGTGAAATGCCAGAGAAAGTATTTGCTGAATCTGTAGTTCATAAAACAACTTTTAATGACACAAGACAACATTATGAAGGGGTCTGTGGGAAAAGATTTAAGCTAAAACGTAGAAAAGTTGAACTTTGGGCAAAAATTGGATTATGGGACACATCAGAACGTCTCTATATACAACAACCTTTTGGTTTTCTAGAAGATTAAATATCAGTAAATTTAAGTAGTTTAGTTACTTTATTAAAATTCATGTATCCAAGAAATCTCCGCAAAAGTGGTTTAGAGTTTGATCGCCTTCTAGGAATTGATCCAAATACTCCACGCGAAGACCAAATGAGCATTGATGAACTAGCGAAACATGAACAACAAAAAACTGCTCTGCCACAAGATGGAAATGTTATGTACACTGTTCATGTTGATCCACAAACACTAGAATTCACATATGAGTTTCCAAATAAAGAAGAATAAATTTACTCAGAACTTTTCTTTTCTGCATAACCAGTTTTACCGCAAACTACACGATCTTTATGGTTAGCTAAGAAATCACCTGGTGATTTTGGAGAAAATTTGTTTAATCTAACTAATTTATCCCCTTCAATTTTATACAATTTCCATAATTGTGAAGGTTTCTTTTTAATTTTAGCTTTCTTTCCACCTTTATCGCCTTTCTTTGCCATT
>JABHXC010000050.1 GCA_018657475.1 Candidatus Woesearchaeota archaeon | reverse complement strand
CCAAATGGAACAATTAACCAACTAACTCTAAGCAATGATTCTACACACGAGTTTAAGTTTAACACTACATTCACTATCCCAGCACTAACCGGAACATACAACGTAACTTTCATTGCTAACGATACTAGTAACAACTTCAACACTACAGAAACTAGCAATTTCACTGTACAAGATAGTGTGGATTTAGACCTCAACGCAGGAAATCTTTCAATAACGACAGGAACACTAAGACAAAACCAAACTATAGAAATTAATGCTACTATTTTCAATCAAGGAACCGCTAATGCAACTAACGCCAACATTTCGTTATATGTTGATTCAATATTAAACACTTCACAAACAGTAAACATCTCAAATGGTTCTTCACAACTAGTCCAATTTACTTGGCTAGCAACCCCTGTAAACAGAACTATTGAAGTGAAATCTGATCCTAACAATGCAATCGCAGAATCAAATGAAACTAATAATAATGCAAGTCAATCAGTAACAATAAACTATGTTTCCGTAATCCAACAAACAACTGAAAGTAAAGTATATCCTAGGGGAAGTAATGTTGCAGGCGAAGATGCACTAGGGGAGGTAGATGATAACCTAATTATTACTGCTAAAGTTTATGATCTTTACAACACATCTCATGGAATCTCGGCCAACTGTTCATTCTATAGAAATGAAACAGAACTTGGATCAAATGTTACAAACTCGTCTGGTGACTGTATATTAAGTATGGATAAAACATCCCTTACAGCAAGCCAATATAACATTACTACCAATTTCACATTAATAAATACAGAAACCGTAAAACACACAGAGCAAGTAGAAAACATAACACCTATCAACATTTCAATCTATGATGTAAGTACAGTAGCAAACAATTTCTATAATGGCAACACTTATGTTGTGGGAGAAATGAGTGTAATTAATATTTCAATTACGGAAGATAGTAACTCTTATTCTCCTTCAAATATAGGTGTTAATGTGGAAGGTTCTGCTGGCCCTCCAGAGTTTAATGGGACAACTTATAATGGTAGTATAGGAGAGTACCGACATGCTTCATTCCTAAACACTACTCCTTCTGGGGGTAATGTGAGGTGGTATGTCCGTATTAACGATTCAGAAGGAACTTTACTTGCTACAGCAATTAACACAGATGTTGCAACTACTGCAGCCACAGGTACGGTAAATATAAGTGCAATTAATTCTACTGGCAACCTTATTACTAATTCAACTTATACCATTCAAGATCCAGGAGAATACACTTTGTACCAAGAAACAATTTCAGGAACAACGACTCAACAAGATATTCGAAAAAACAAAAACCATACTGTAACTATTACTATTCCAACGGGAGAAGTTTTAAACTTTAGTTTGGTTGATCTTAGTGAAGAAAATAATACTATCCAACCACAGATTGTACAAAACTATGCAGGGGATATTCCTAGTACAATAACCAACTTAACTTCAGTAGTTGCATTTGAATCATTTAATTACAATTTTACAACTGCAACAGCCATCATACCAAAGAACAGTTTATCAGTAACTACTATTCAAAGATGTGCTGACTGGAATTCAACAACAGCCAACTGTACCAGTGGTTGGGCAACAAACACTACTGATTTTACTGACAATGGCACTCATATTACATTTAATATTACTGCTTTCAGCGGTTTCGCTGGTGGCGCTGGATTTAGTTCCAATTTAACTATCTGGGACCAAACGGATAATAGTAGTTTCTACAATGCAGGCCAGAACAAATCAACTGATGAACAAGTTTACTTTTATGCAAATTATACTAACTCTACTGATGGCATTCCAATTATTAGCAGTTGTAACATTTCGTTCAATGTTTCTCCTTCCGGACCATTTGAAATGACTTACAACAGCACTTCATTATTACATGAATATAATCGGACATTCAATTTAACTGGAACATTTAATTGGAATTCCACATGCTTGAATACGAGCTTTGATACATTGACAGCGAATGATACTGTTAACATTACAACTTCTGCAGATACAACTATCCCTTCAGTTGATACATTAGTTCCTACAGTGAACTCTGTTTATAATGTTAGTAATGTGATAGAAATAAATACTACTGTTACGGATGATGTTAATGTCAGTCAAGTCTTTGTAAACATCACTTATCCTAATTCTACACTAGAACAGTATGAATTAACATTACACTCAAGCAATGTCTACAACACCACATTTACTGCTCCAACACTAACTGGAACCTACAACATCACATTCATTGCTAATGATACCAGTAATAACATCAACTCAACTGAAATTAGTAACTTTACTGTCAATGACATTACACTTCCAAGTGTCTTCAATCTAACTCCTGCATTAAATGAAGTCTATAATATCAGTAACATCATAGAAATCTCAGCTAATGTCACTGATGATGTCAGTGTACATGTTGTGCTGGCTAATGTAACTTATCCAAATGGAACAATTAACCAATTAACTCTAAGCAATGCTTCCACACACGAGTTTAAGTTTAATACTTCATTTACCGCACCAACACTAACCGGCTTATACAACGTAACTTTCATTGCTAATGATACTAGTAATAACATCAACAGTACAGAAACAACAAATTTCACTATAAACGATGTTGATTCTCCAACAGTTACTTTTGTCACACCAGAAAGCGGTGCAAATGTTAGCCAAACTTTCCTAGTTAATGTGACAGTGATAGATGCGTCATCAATCTCAACAGTGCAAGTAAATTTAAGTAATTCAAGCGGCCAAGTATCTCTTAACAGCCTATCAAACACATCTAGTAGCAATTGGAATGTTACGCTTGATTCAACAACTTTATCAGAAGGTAATTACAATTTAACAATAATCTCCAACGACACCTATAACAACATAAACAATACAGAAATCAGATCAATAACTATTGATAATACATTCCCTACAATCGACAATGTTACTAACACTTCTATAACTGCAAGTTCTACCTTAATTTCGTGGACTAGTGACAGTAATGTGAATGCTACTATTAATTACGGGACTACATTATCATTAAGTTTAACCTCTACAAATAGCACTTATGCCACTATTTTTAATATTACTTTAAGTGGTTTATCTGCCAGCACACAATACTATTACAATATCACCAGTTGTGACTATGCAAATAATTGCAACATTTCTGGAACAAGAAACTTTACCACATCTGCTGCTCCGGCAGGAAGTTCTTCAAGTTCCTCTTCAGGTGGAGGTGGTGGAAGTAGTTCTGGCGGTGGCGGCGGCGGTAGCGGTTGTGCTTTAGGATATAGTCTTGTAGATGGTTTATGTGTTGCGAATGCAGTAGATACTGGTACTGTTGAAGAAGAACCGGAAAGTGAAACTGAAGAAAAATTTACTGAAGAATCTCCTAAAGATGTTACAGAAAAAGTTCCTGTTGAAGAAGGCAAATTACCATTAGTTGGTGGGGCAATTGGTGAAACAAGTGATTTTACAAAGTATACTTTAACGAGTGTAGGTGTGTTACTGTTATTATTAGTACTTTGGCTAATCCTGTTTATGTTAAGAAAACGTAAAAATAGAACTAAGAAATTATCATTCATAAAAAAATTCATAAAAGTAAGAGCGGTAAAAAGAAGAGAAAGAAAAAGGTCAAGAGCTAAAAGAGCAAGACAAAAACAACAAGCACGTAAACAAGCTAAAAAAAGAAAACAAGAACAAGAAGTAAGACTTCAAGAAAGAAAAGAGAGGAAACATAAACAATTACAATCTAAAAAACGTAAACAACAAGTACATAAACAAGCTAAAAGAAAAAAACAAGAACAAGAAGCAAAACTTCAAAAAAGAAAAGAGAGGAAACATAAACAATTACAAGCTAAAAAACGTAAACAACAAGCACATAAACAAACAATAATTCAAAGAAGAAAAGATTTTAGGATCAAACAACATAAACAACAAGCACGTAAACAAGCTAAAATAAGAAAACTTGCAAGAATAAAACAAAAAGAATTTAAAAAAAAACAAAAGGCTAGATTAAAACGATTAAAAACAAAATCCCAACCTCCAAGAAGACACCATAAACATCTCTTAAGAGAGAAAGCTAAAAAAATCCATCGAGAAGAGTATGTTTTACAACAGTTGGAGAAAGGAAAGAAACTTGTTAAAAAAGAAAGATATGTAAAAAAGAAAAATCCAAAGAAATTTTCCCTTACTTTGTCTAAAAGAAAAAAAATAATCCTTCACGCCATTAAACCACTTCCAAAAAGAATATCCAAACCAAAACCAGTCAAAAAAAGAAGAATTGTCAATAAACCAAAAAGAACTCATTCAGAAACTATTATCTTAAAGAGTCCTAGGCCAAAACCGTTACAACCTCTAAAAAGAGGCAAAAAGAAATTGAATGAAGAAATGAATGCTATTGGTGACATGCTTGACCTCTTGGAGCGATAGGATCAAGTACCGTAAACTTTAAATACTTTAGAGCGGTCCAATAATCAATAGAAGAGGGTGAATCATTATGGAAGAAAAAAGTTATTCTCGAGAAATGTTGGGTAAAACCATCGTGTCTAAATCAGGTAAAAAGTTTGGAGAAGTCGGCGACTTAATTTTTGAAGTTGGCTCTGGTGAGTTAATCCACCTCCAAGTAAAATCTCCTACACAATACATTGATCGAATGGAATTAGAGAAAGGTAGAGAAGGAGAAATCTTAATCCCATTTTCAGCAGTTATTGCAACTGGCGACTTCATTGTTGTTGCTGAAGAAGACATTATTTAATTTACTTTTTCTAATATTATTTTATTTTTAAATCCACCACGTTTTTCTAATTTATTAATTCTAATCTTTTCTATTTCATCAAAAGTCTTTCCTTTAAAAGAAATCAACGCATGAACAACTTCTAATACATCTGCCAATTCTTCAATATCTTCACTTTCAATAAATTCAGAAACTTCTTCTTGTAACTTTTCTTTTAATTTAAGAATGTATCTCTTCTCATCTGCAAAATAAACAACTGGTATCTCACCGTTAGCTTTAATTATTTCAGGGATTTTATCACGTACGAGTTTATTATACTCTTTCATGCATCATTAACCTTAAACTCTTGATCAAGTTTCTTTACATAATCTTTAACTCTGCTTAATACTGACTGTAATATGAAATTCTGAACTTTATCTTCAAACAATTCAGAAACATCTGCCCATTCAGTTATTCTGTACAAGTTTGCGTTAGTTTCAATTAAGTGCATATCTTTTATCCGTTTCAATTGTCTACGAATGTTAGAAGACGCTACTCCTAACATTGGTAATCCATTTTCTTTTCTTTCAGACATAACAGAATTCTTAACTTCTTCAGAATGTAATTCTTCTTTACGTTGCTTAGCTTTTAACAATACATGTAATACGTCAACTACTACATCTCTTGAATCTCCTGGTTGTAATAACCCAACAGATAAACAGAACTTTCTAACCAACTCTCGTTCAGACATCGTTGGTTTTTCATATCTTCGTAATGTAATCTCTGCTAATGGTGTGTCTCGTGAAATTTTTGCCATCTTTTTTTCCCCTCCTTAGGTATGTGTATACCAAAACTCTTTATCTTTTTTACTATCTAATCGGGCAAAAAATGTCCTTTCAAACTGGACAATTTCTCCTTCTTTCAACTTCTCAATTGTTTCTTCAGCATAACCTTCTTGCCATTTTGCATTATCCATTAATACTTTCAAACTAACAACTGAATCTACTGGTAACCAATGAACTTTCTTAATTCCTTTAATATTTTCTTCAGAATCATAAACAAACTCATCTTTAACTTTCTTAATGTTATAACAACCGATTAATCTGATAACTTCTCCTTCTTTAACAGAATCAACATCTTTCTTAGAAAGATAAAATGACCCATTAACAATGAATTTTCTGCCACCTTTCCTTTTGTGTGGATGTAAATCTAACTCCACTTTTTTATCAGTAGCACCACTAACCACTACAGAAACAGGATCAAATATTGCATATAACCTTGAAGCTTGTTCATCTAACAATTTTCTGTTAATTGCAGCTAATACGGAAAAATCTAAGTTTGAAGTTGTTTTAGAAAGTCCAACAATCTTTGCCAATTCATAAAATGCTTCTTTAACAATCCCTCTACGCCGTAATGCTTGTAATGTTACTAATCTTGGATCGTCCCAACCAATATATTCTCCTGACTCAATTAAAGAACGAATTTCTCTACCTTTAGTTGTTGCTCCAGCAATGTTAAACCTTGCATACTGTCTAACAATCGGGTTAGGTAAATCAAATAACCCGCGAATGTAATCTTGTAATTCTATTCTTGAAGCAAATTCGTTACTTCTTAATACATGTGTGATTCCCTGTAAACCTTCTTCAATAGCATTTTCAAAATCGTACATTGGCCAAACTTTGTATTTATCTTGTTGTCGATAATGTGGCTTGTAAGATAATCTAAAAATAACTGGATCTCTCATTACTGCATTTTTATGTTGCATATCAATTTTTAATCGTAAAGTAACACTTCCTTCAGCAACATTTCCAGTTTTCATCTGTTCCCATTCTAATTTTATCCCTTCCCAACTTTTCTTTCTGCAAGAACATGCTTTCATTGCTCTTCTGTACTTAGAAATTTTTTCAGAAAGACAGTGGCAAGTGTAAACTTGCTTATGATTAATAAGTTTCTCTACAAATAAATAATACTTTTCCATATGATCGGAGACAAAAACTGTCTTGAAAGGTTTAACGCCTAAATAATCAAAAATGTCATGTTTTATTGATTCAACAAATTCTTCAGAAGCTTTTTCTGGGTTTGTATCTTCAAATCGTAAAATGCATTTTCCTTCATATTTTAGTGAATATAAATAATTAATCAAAAAACTTGCTGCATGGCCAAGATGTAAATATTTTGAAGGTTCTGGAGGTAAACGTGTAACTACTTTTCCCTGTTCTGCACCTTTTAATTCAGGCAATTCTCCTTTTTTCTTTTTCTTTTTCTCTTCTTTTTCTAATAAAGAAGGATCAATTTCTTTTAATTTTTCAATAATTTCTTCAGAAGATAATTTTTCAACTTCTTTAACAGTTTCAGCAATAACTTTTAGCACCGATGGTACATCTTTTTTAAGATCCGGAATTTCTCTTAATACTAACCCTAGAACCACTTTTTGGTTAACAGATCCAAACTCATGCACATTTTTCAACACATATTTCAGTATAACACTTTTCATCAAAGATTAGAAAATGATAGGTATTCTTAAATATTTCTCAATATGTTTAATAACTCCCTGCATCAATCAACTTTTTCATACGTTTAATGAAGCTATCAGCTTCTTTGTAATATCTTTCAAATTCTTCTCCAGAAATTTGTTGAATTTCACGATGAGTTATTTTTTTACTTAAAGAATAAAATTTTGTCATTGTATCTACATATTTCTTTTCTAACATTCTTTTTTTAACAAATGTTCTGTTAAGCTCTTCAGAAACATGATCTGGCGTGGGCGGTACAACGTTTTGTCTCATCAGTGCTGCATGTGCTGCATCAATAACTGCCCAATATAAATCTAAAGTTGCTTGTAATAAGTGCCATCTTGCGTTGGTTAAAGTTTTCGGTGCTCTTCCAAAATATTTCCAAATACTTTCTTCAGATGGTCTAATTCTACCATGTTTCAACAATCTTTGTAATGGGTCAAAAAATCCTTTATCATACAATGCTACACCATCTCTAAGAATGTTTACTACAACTGGATCACCTGCCCTTGCAAATTCCCAAAATGAAGTGAATGTCATAGAAGTAACATGTAATTTTGTTGAAGTTTTTAGTAATACTTGGTCAACAATAACCCTGTACACTTCAATTAAAGGTTGATCAATAACAAATGTGGCATCATTACTTACCACTAAAACATCTATATCACTTTTTTCAGTATTGTCTCTTCTAACGGTGCTACCAAAAACAACAACCCCCATTAGAAAATCTCCTAATTCTTTGTGTAATCTTTCAGTAAATTTTTTAGCAATATTCATATCCTCAGTTGGATATTTACTTAGATTTTCATTCTGTTTTCGTACTATTTTAAATTGCATATTCTCAAATAGACGAGAACCAGCTTATTAAGCTTTTTTAACTATCCGTTAGTAAGAACGCCTCCATAAAAAGCTTTATAAGTAAGAAACTCTCCCAAACCAACTAAGTGATAAGATGAAAAAACTATTAATTATTTTTCTTTGTATAGCTTTATGTGCTACTATTGTAACTGCCGCTACAGTTGAAGCTCCAGACATCGCATTAACTCTTTTATCACAAACTCCAGATCCAATTGAACCTGGTGAAGTTGTTAAGTTAAAATTCCAGATTGAAAATAATGGCCAAGAAACAACTGAAGACGTTATAATTGAATTGGAAGAAGATTTTCCTTATTCTATTTATCGTGGAAAAGCAAGACAAAATATTGGGAAATTACGTGCAAGTTCCTCTGCTGCCGATGCAAAAATAGTTACTTTTGAAGTAAAGATTGATGAAGGAGCAGTTGAGAAGAATGCACCACTGGATGTAAAAATATTTATTGGCACTGCCGGTTATGTTTATGATGATGGCCAGTTTACGGTTGATATTCAAACTAGAGATGCTGTTTTAGCAATCACAGATGTTCAATCCACTCCTAATCAAATTCCTCCTGGCGAAACCGGAGATGTTGAAGTTATGGTGAAAAATTTGGGCGACTCATTATTTAGGGATTTAAGATTTAAACTTGAACTTAATGGTATTCCTTTAGCACCGTATCAATCATCTTCAGAACAAAGATTATCTCAGTTAGATGGATCATTTCAAGCTACTATTAAATTTTCTTTAATTGCTGACCCTAGTGCTTCTCCTGGTTTGTATAAAGTTCCGCTAAACATTTCTTACAATGATGAAAGGGGTAATGCACAAAATGTTGAAGAAATTCTTGCAGTAAAAATTGGTGAAACACCAAAACTTCGTGTTTTTGTTAAGAAAAGTACTGTGCAACAAGCAAAGAAAGAAGGGACCGTTACTATAGGTGTAGCTAACGCGGGAACTACCGATATCAAATTTCTTGAAATAATTCTACAAGAATCAGAAAACTATCAACTAGTTTCTCCAACAAATTACTTTTACATTGGCGATGTTGATTCTGATGATACTGAAAGTGAAGACATCCATATTTTTGTAAATAATGTTGATGAGTTAAGTATTCCTCTTCAACTAAAATATTACGATGCAAACAACAAACCATTTCAACAACAAATTGATTTAGAGTTAGATTTATTTTCTTCTAGTCAATTGAAAAAGTTTGGTATTGTTGAAAAAAGTAATGCTTGGATTTTCATAATAATTCTCCTCCTTGCTGGTGGCGGCTATTGGTATTGGCGTCGTCGAAAGAAGGCGAAAAAACCATGATTCGGGACTATTTTAATTTAGCTTATAATGGTGCAAAGCAACGAAAGATGCGTTCTTTGTTAACCATGATTGGAATTTTTGTAGGAATTGCTGCTGTTGTTGCATTGTTGTCATTAAGCCAAGGACTTAAAACTGCTGTTGCAGAACAGTTTATTGCCATTGGTTCTGATAAAGTTGTAGTACAAGCTTCTGGCGGGGGGTTTGGTCCTCCCGGTGCAGGTGTCCCTGTACATTTAACTGAAGAAGATGAAGATGTTATTAAGAAGGTCCAAGGGGTAGACTTTGCTGTTGGTAGGCTTGTTCGTACAGTGGAGATGGAATTTAGTGATGAGCAATTATACACTTTCGCAGTATCCATGCCGAGTACTAATGATGAGATAGAATTAGCAATAGAAGTTAACAATTATGAACTTGTTGAAGGCAGAATGCTTAGCAAAGATAGTGCTAATGAAGTTGTTCTTGGTTATGATATTGCTCATGACTTTTTTGCAGAAGACATTGAATTAAGACAAAAAATGATTATTCAGGGTGCAGAGTTTAAAGTAGTAGGTATATTGGAAGATTCAGGAAACCCTCAACGAGACAGTTCAGTAGTTATTCCTGAGAATGATTTGTTAACTTTGTTAGGCATTGAAAATGAATATGATCTTATTGGAGTAAAAATTTCTGGCGGAGAAGATCTTAATGTCGTCTCAGAACGGTTAGAGAGAGCTTTAAGGAAATCACACAATGTTGAAGAAGGTAAAGAAGATTTTGAAGTCCAAACACCTGACCAAATTCTTGAAACGTTAAACAGTATCCTCTTAATAATTCAGGGAGTTTTAGTTGGCATTGCAGCAATTTCTTTAGTAGTGGGTGGTATTGGTATTATGAACACAATGTACACTGCTGTTGTTGAAAGAACTAAAGAAATTGGTATTATGAAGGCTGTTGGTGCAACTCAGAAAGAAATAATGACTCTTTTTTTAATTGAATCTGGTTTCCTCGGATTGTTTGGCGGAATTGTTGGTGTTATCCTTGGATTATTGATCAGTAAAAGCGTTGAGTTAGCAGCAGCACAAGCTTTAGGCGCTTCATTATTACAAGCAGAAATTTCTTTTCCTATAATTTTTGGTGCACTATTCTTTTCTTTTATTATTGGAGCTATTTCCGGCGTTCTTCCTTCCAGGCAAGCAGCAAAACTTACGCCTGTGGAGGCTTTAAGAAAATGATAAAAAGATTTTATCTTTTTAGCATGCCAAAAAACCAGGAGGTTTTTTTAGCATGATCAAAGACTTCATTTTACTTCCACTAAAAGAAATGCGTAGAAGAAAACTTAGATCTTGGTTAACTCTTATTGGTGTAATTATCGGTATGGCGGCAGTAGTTTCATTAATCACACTTGGACAAGGATTGGAAAACGCTATTGCAGACCAATTTGACGCATTAGGTAATGACAAGTTGTTTATTACTGCAAAAGGTAATTCTTTAACTCCTGGTTTAAGTATTGATGCAGTAAAAATAACTCAGAAAGATCTTGATGTTGTAAGAAGTACTTCTGGAATTAAAGAGGCCACTGGTCTAATCTTTTCCACAGCAAGAGTAGAATTTAATGATAATGTACGTTACTTTTTTGTCTCGGGAATGCCTACAGAACTAGAAGAACGTAAACTTATTGGTGAATCTCAGAGCTACCATTTACTTAAAGGCCGATGGTTAGAATCTGGAGATAATTTTAAAGCGGTAGCCGGTTTTCTTTATACTGAAGATAATTTATTTGGCAAAGAAGCAGATTTAGGAGATAAAATTTTAATTCAAGACACTTCGTTTAAACTTGTTGGTTTCTGGGAAAGAATAGGTTCACCTCCTGATGACCAATCCATTTCTATCCCAATAGATGCATACCAAGAAATTTTTAACAAACCTGACGAATTTGGATTGTTAATTGCGCAAACTAATACTGGAGATGATCCAGAAAAAGTAGCAGCCCAGGTAGAAAAAGAATTACGTAAATCGCGTAATGTTGAAGAAGGGAAAGAAGATTTTTCAATTGAAACACCTGCAGAACTTGCAGAAACGTTTAGCACTATTCTTAATATAGTTCAGTGGGTTTTAATAGGCATTGCAGGCATTTCATTATTTGTTGGTGGTATTGGGATTATGAACACTATGTATACTGCAGTCTTACAAAGAACGAAACAAATTGGAGTACTAAAAGCGTTAGGTGCACAAAGAAAACATATTCTAACTCTTTTCCTTATTGAATCAGGATTTTATGGGCTTGGTGGCGGCTTGATCGGAGTTGCTATAGGGCTGTTTTTTGCAAAAATGGTAGAATTTGCGTTAGTAGCTGCTATAGGTCCTGCATTTTTATCATTAGAAATTAACCTCTGGCTTATCGTTGGAACTTTAATTTTCTCTTTTGTTGTTGGTTGTCTTTCAGGCATAGCACCGGCCAGAAGAGCGTCACGTTTAAATCCTGTGGATAGTTTACGGTATGAATAAGATGAAAAAATCATTAATTAAATTGAAAGACGTCTGGAAAACCTACCAGATGGGAGAGATTTCATTGGACGTTCTAAAAGGAATTTCATTAGAGATCTATCCTGGAGAGTTTATTCTAATCATTGGACCTTCTGGTAGTGGAAAATCTACTTTAATGAACCAAGTAGGTATTCTTGACACACCTTCTAAAGGAAACATTTTCTTGGAAGGAAAAGACATCTCAAAGCTTGATGAGTCTGGTTTAGCACAAATTAGAGGTAAGAAAATCGGTTTCATTTTTCAACAATTTAATTTATTATCAACTTTATCTGCATTAGAGAATGTTACTTTACCGGCTATTTTTCAAAATCTTCCCGAGGAAAAAAGAAAAAAACGTGGAACGCAATTACTTACGCAAGTAGGATTGGGAGACCGATTACATCATAAACCTACCGAGTTATCTGGCGGTCAACAGCAGCGAGTTGCAATTGCAAGATCGTTAATTAATAACCCTGAAATTTTGTTAGCTGATGAACCTACGGGTAACCTCGATTCAACTTCTGGTAAACAAGTTATGCAACTATTGTCAGATTTACATAAAAAAGAAAAAAAGACGATAATTCTTATTACGCATGATCATGAATTAGTAAAATTTGCTGATAGAACAATCCATTTAAAAGATGGAATGGTACTAAAAATAACAGGTAAAAGACGTCGATAAAATGTATTGTTTTGACTAGCCAAATTCTTATAAACCATTTTGCTCAAAAAGCTATGTGAGGGGTAATGTAATACATTATATCTCTAAATATATTGGGTGAGGCCTAGATGGAACAGAAACAACTTGATGAAATGGAAAACTCCTTTTTAAATGAAGAATTTATTGATGAGAAAGATTTGGCTATTGAAGAGGTAATAATTGAACCTGCAAAACCAAAAAAGACTGCTAAAAAAGTAATAAAGAAAAAAACTGCTAAAAAAGCTGCAACAAAAAAAGTAGAAAAAATTGTTGAAAAACCAAAACCTATTGTTGCTGCTGAACCTGTAAAAAAAGAGGAGCCAATGAAAATTGAACCAAGATTATCTCCTGTGACTCCGGAACCAACAAAACCTGTTGATCCTTGGGATGATTCTGATGAACCAAGTAGTGGCGGAATGTGGAAAGCTTTAACTGTAATACTTCTAATATTATTTGTAGTTTCTATTTTTACCTATGGTTTTCACGGTAATCCTGGTGAAACAACCGGTACAGCAGTATCTTTAGCTGAAGCAGAACAAACAGTGTTACAATTTGTTAACACTCAATTACTACAAGCACCTTTTGTCGCTGAAGTAGAAAGTACCGAAGAATTAAATGGTTTGTATCGTGTAACATTAAATGTTGCTGGCGATAGTGTTGATTCTTATATAACTAAAGACGGTGAACTATTTTTCCCACAAGGGTTACCTTTAAGCGAAGTTACATCTGACACTTTATCATTAGATCCTGCAGATGTTGAAACTGACGATGACCCCTTTCTAGGAAATTCTAATGCACCTGTAACAATTGTTGAGTTTAGTGATTTTCAATGTAGTTTTTGTAAAAAATTTCATGAAGAAACTTTCCCAGAGATTAAACAAAAATATATTGATACTGGAAAAGTAAAATTAATTTTCAGAGATTATCCATTACTTGATGCACACCCTGAATCAGAACGAGCTGCTTTAGCTGCAGAATGTGCTGATGATCAAGGATTATTCTGGGAGTACCACAATTTACTTTTTGAAAGACAAAGTCAACTAGGGGATAACAAATATTCTTCCTGGGCAAATGAATTAGATATGGACGTTGACGCTTTTGACGTATGTTTCAATAATGCAATTCATGCTGGCGAAGTTGAAAGAGACTTTGCAGAAGGTGAAGTTAATGGAGTAACAGGTACACCAGGATTTTTTATTAATGGTAAGCTAGTTTCAGGCGCACAACCTTTCAGCGTTTTTGAACAAGAGATTGAATCAGCATTATCTCTGTCCGGAGTAGCAGTGATTGAAGAACCAGAACAACCTGTTCAAGTTGAAGAACCAGTTGAAGTAGTACCAACTCCAACACCTGTAATAACTGGGGAAACAAAAGAAATTACTCTTCAGGCTAAAAGGTGGCTGTTTAATCCGCAAGATGTTACAGTGAATAAAGGCGACCATGTTGTGTTAACAATTAAACCAGAAAACCTAGCTTTTACGTTCGGGCTTGAATCATTTGATGTTGAAGAAGATGTTGATGGACAAACCGTTGTAGAGTTCACAGCAGATAAATCTGGAGATTTTGTCTTTACTTGTAGCAGTTGTGAAGACTGGCGTGGTATGACTGGAATGTTAACTGTTGAATAATTTTTTTTCTTTTCTTTTTATTCATAACCTTTATAATTAATTAACTTAAAACAAAATCATGGCTTTTGAAACTTTTTTGAATAAGGTAACTCCTTTACTGAATTTATCTACTGAACAATTAAAGAACATTTCAACACCAAACCATGTTCACTTTGCTGAACTTGAACTTTCTGGTAAGAAATATCCAGCGTGGCGTGTCCAGTTCAATAATTCTCGTGGTCCGTACAAAGGCGGAATTCGTTTTCATCCAGATGTTAATGAGGAAGAAGTTACTGATTTAGCTTTTTGGATGACTCTAAAAACTGCTGTTGCTAATTTACCTTTAGGTGGCGGGAAAGGTGGAGTAAAAGTTAATCCTAAAGAACTTTCTTTAGAAGAAATTGAAGAATTAAGTCGAAAATATGTTCAAGCATTTCATTCTTTTATCGGTCCAGAGCAAGATATTCCTGCTCCTGACGTTTATACTACTCCACAAATCATGGCTTGGATGAAAAATGAATATGAAAAGATTGTTGGCCATCCTGCTCCTGGTGTAATCACTGGTAAACCTTTAGAATTTGGCGGTTCAGAAGTAAGAAATATAGCTACTGCTCTTGGCGGGGTTTATGTTACTCAAGAAGCAATAAAGAAATTAAATATTACTGGTAAGAGGGTAGCAGTTCAAGGTTTTGGTAATGCTGGAAGTGTCATGGCACAATTATTGTATGAGCGAGGATATACAATTGTTGCCATTTCTGATTCAAAAAGTGGAATTTATAATCCAGAAGGAATAGATCCTGAAGAAGCTTTAGTTATTAAACAAAAGTTAGGTTCTATTGCTACTGTTCCTGGGGATAAAATCTCTTCTAATGGTGTTTTAACAGTAGATTGTGATATCCTTGTTCCTGCAGCTTTAGACGGAGTAATCACTAAAGAAAATGCTAATGAAATTAAAGCAAAATTAATTGTTGAGTTAGCTAATGGTCCAACAACAGCAGAAGCAGATGAATTGTTATATCAAAGAGATATTACTGTCTTACCTGATGTTTTAGCAAATGCTGGTGGAGTTACTGTTTCTTATTTTGAATGGGTTCAGAACCAAAGTAATGGACATTGGGATGCAATAACTGTAAAGACAAAGTTAAAAGAGAAGATGATTACTGCATTCGACCAGTTATGGGAACTCTATCAACAGAACGATTATAATCTTAGAACAACTGCATATTTACATGCAATAAAGAAAGTTCTTTCTGCTGAGAATAAAGTTTAAATAATCAAAGAACCACATTCTTTTCGGTGATTTTAATGAAAAAACTATTAGTTATAGGAATTCTTCTCAGTGCACTGTTAATTTTTGGTTGTCAACAGGTTACTGAAGAATCTTTAGAACAACAAATTGAAGAAGAAATTGGTGGTGATATGGAAATTACCGCACCAACCGCTGCCCCAGATGATTGGTGTCAAACAGGAGCAGAGTGGAAATGGAGTGGTGATACCGAAGGACAACAAGTCAATGCGGAGTGGCACATTGAAGGTTTAATTTCTAGCGGAGAATTTGCAGGACTTTGCCATGTGGTTTACTCTACAAGTACATCAGAAGGCCCATCTACAATTGATTACTATTTCAATGAGGATGGTTCAGAAGGATATTTTGAAATGAACGTTAATGGCGAAACTTTCACGCAGGAATGGCATCGTTAGTATTTTTTTCTTTTTTTTCTATTCTTTTCTGCAAAAGCTTAAAAACTGAATGTAATTCACAGATGCTATGTTACGAACTCATACTTGTGGAGAATTATCAAAGAAAGATGCCGGCAACAATGTTACATTAGCTGGTTGGGCAGATTCTGTTAGAATTTCAGGAAAAATTGGATTTATTGATATTAGAGATAGGTATGGTAAAACCCAAGTATTTCTTAAAAAAGAGTTAGCTGAACAATGTAAATCTCTGCATAGGGAAGCCGTGATTCAAGTAACCGGTGAGGTTAAAGCACGACCAGAAAATCAAGTGAAAGAAGCAGGTACCGGCGAAATCGAGTTAAGTGCTACTAAAGTAACAATAATCAAAGATGTTCCTGAACTTCCGTTAGATTTTAATGTTGAATCAACAGAAGAAACCAGGTTACAGTATCGTTATTTAGATTTAAGACGTCCTGAGATGCAAAATGCGTTAAAATTACGTCATAAATTAACAACCGCAGTTAGAAATTTTTTAGATAAAGAATTTTTCTTAGAAATTGAAACGCCTATCTTAGGTAAATCTACTCCTGAAGGTGCACGAGATTATATTGTTCCTTCAAGAACTCATCCTGGAAAGTTTTTTGCTCTTCCCCAATCTCCACAAATATTCAAACAACTTTTGATGGTAGCTGGTTATGATCGATACTTCCAAATTGCTCGATGTTTTAGAGATGAAGATCTAAGGGCAGATCGACAACCAGAATTTACTCAGTTAGATATTGAAATGTCTTTCATTGAGGAAGAAGATGTTTATGCGCTTATGGAAAGACTAATGCAACATGTTTGGAAAGAAGTTCTTAATTTAGATATACAAATCCCTTTTCCTCGTATGACTCATGAAGAAGCTATGAAAAAGCATAACTCTGATAAGCCAGATTTAAGAAAAGAACAAGGTAAAGATTATGCATTTTTATGGGTAACAGACTTTCCTATGTTTGAATTTGGTGAAGAAGATCAACGTTACCTTGCTATGCACCATCCATTCACTGGTTTTAATTTAGAAGATTATGATAAATTAGAAAACGATAAAGCTAATGTTCGTAGTAGGGGTTATGATTTAGTATTAAACGGTTTTGAAATTGGTGGCGGTTCTATTAGAATTTCTGATGAACAACAACAAAGAGACATCTTCAAAGCATTAGGTTTAACTGAAGAAGAATCCCATGAAAAGTTTGGTTTTTTACTTGAAGCACTTCGCTTTGCCCCACCTCATGGAGGAATAGCTTTTGGTTTGGATCGGTGGGCAATGGTAATGGCTGGTGGCACTTCTATTAGAGATGTTATTGCATTTCCAAAAAATAAAGAAGCACGCGATTTAATGATGTCTGCACCTTCTAATGTTGATGAAAAACAACTTAATGAAGTAAATATAAAATTAAAAAAATAAAAAAATTTAGTTGACTGCAAACACAACATTTAGTTGTACTCGTACATCAACTTGTTCTGGTGCAATTTCTGGGGCTGATGAAGCAACCATATCAAAAGATTCTGCTCTTGCATAGTAGATTGGTGGGTTGTATGAATTTTCACTTACACTTACTACTTTTCCTACATTAACACTAAGTTCTTTAGCAATTGCTTTTGCTTTATCTTCTGCAGCTTCACTTGCTTGTTCTAAGAGTTGTGCTCTTGCGTCTTCTTCAAGTTCTTCTGACAATGTAAATCTAACATTATTAACATTGTTAGCACCGTTTTTAACTGCTAACTCTAAAATCTCTCCAACTTTACTTATGTCATTAACAGTAATTTCAATAGTATGGTCAACAACATATTTTGTTGTAGTGTCTTCTCTGTATCGATACCTATCATAAATATTGTATCCAGTTGTAGCAATGTCTGCTTCTTTAATACCTGCCGCTTTAAGTGCATCCATAAGTTTGTTACTATTTGCTGTGTTAATGTCTTGTGCGACTTTAACATCATCTCTTTCAGTTTCAACACTTACAACGATCTTAGCTTGATCGGGCATTATTGATAAATCAGCACTTCCGGTAACACTTATCCCTGACTGTCCAGGTTGTTGAATTACTATGTCTTTTTGTCCTACTTGGAATACCATTACCCCTAAAAGTAAGATAGCAACAATGCCAAGTCCGATTATTAAGTTATTTTGTTTCATTTTTTGATCACCAATAAGTTAGAATGTAGGGTAGTATATATATTGTAAAGTAAGCTTCAAAAACAGTTGAAGTTATCTTTTTCTATTTTTAACAATGCTTAAATAGTTTGATTTCTCTCATTTTGTAAATGATAAAATCAGTTAAGTTGAAACCAGGAGACACAGTTGCAATAGTTTCACCTTCTTGGGGAGGACCAAGCGTTTTCCCAAATGTGTACGAATCAGGAATAAAAACTTTGGAAAGCTTAGGACTTAGAATTAAAGAATACCCTTCTGCTAGAAAAGAAGCAGATTATCTCTACAAAAATCCAAAGTTTAGAGCTAAAGACATTAATGATGCGTTTGCAGATCCGGAGGTAAAAGCTCTTTTTACAACAATAGGGGGTGATGATTCTATTAGAATACTTCCTTTTTTAGATGTTGAATTAATTAAAAGAAATCCAAAAACAATAATTGGTTATTCTGATACTACGATTTTAAATTCATATTTAAATCAGTTAGGGTTAGTTACTTTAAATGGTCCAGCGATAATGGCTGGTTTTTCTCAATGGAACTCTTTAGGAAGTGAATTTCAAAAGCACATTAGGGGGGTATTATTTGATAATCCGGAAGATAATTTCTATTTGCCGTTTCCAACTTACTGTGAAGGTTACACAGATTGGAGTGTCCCTGCTAATGTAGGTAAAACTAAAGAGATGCAAACTAACAATGGATGGAACTGGCTTCAGGGAGATACTGTTGTAGAGGGAGAGTTGTTTGGAGGTTGTGTTGAAGTTTTTGAGATGATGAAAGGCACCGATTACTGGCCCAGTAAAGATTTTTGGGAAGGCAAAGTATTCTTTTTAGAAACTTCTGAAGAAAAACCTACTCCTGATAGTTTCAAGTATATGTTGAGAAATTACGGCATAATGGGAATTTTTGATAGAATCTCTGCTTTACTTATTGGAAGACCGAGAGACTATTCTGATAAAGAAAAACAAGAATTAGATGAAAATGTGCTTAAACTAGTTAGGGAAGAGTTTCAAAATTCTTCTCTTCCTATAGTCTCAAATATGGATTTTGGTCATACAGATCCGCAATGGATTTTGCCGTTAGGAATTAGAGCAAGATTAGATTGTAAAAAGAAAACATTTGGCCTAGTTGAGAAAATTTTTAACGATTAAGTTATCTTTTTCTATTTTTAATTAACACATACACTGCATAAATGGCTACTGTAGCTAATGCTCCAACAAATACCCAGAATGCAATTCCAGGTTCCCAAGGTGTCACATAACTTAATGGTTCAACTCCTGATGCAATCACTGGTTCAGCTTCCATGAACACTTCTGGAGCAACAGTATCCATTATAACTTCTGCTGTAGAACTAGATACAGAATCCGCCACTACCTCTGCAGTAGAAGATACAACTGCATCACGAGCCCCTTCACTAACCGTTTTTAGTATAGGAGCTGCTTCAGAAACTGTCTCAACTAATGGTTTTTCAAATAATGTAGCAACTTTAACCACTGCACTTACCCCTAATGCAATTAAACCAACAGGAAGAATTTCCCGCAATTTCTGTTTTAATCCAACAACTTTCTTAGGTGCAATGATAATATACTTGTTAGCTAATTTGTAATGGTTAACTTCCCTACCTTTTTTAGAATAATGAAATTCATCTACTGTGACTAATTGTGCTTCTTGCAATTTCTGTAAATGATAATGTACTGTGGAGATAGGCATACCTAACTCTTTTGACATATTAGCTTCAGTATCATCTTTTTCAGCTAAGTATGAAAGAATTTTCCTACTAGTATCCGAAGTTATAGTATTAGCTAACTTCTTTGTCTTTTTTTCGTTCAAGTCTACTAACAGGAATTTGTTTTTTGCCATACAATTAATTTACTCTTTCCTTTTAAATACATTTTGATAAGTTCAATGTAAGTTGAAGTAAACTATAAATACAACTACTTATTACTTCTATTCATGGGAAAATTACCTCGAAAAATAAAATTAGAAGAACTTATCGGTTTTGTAATCTGCAGATTTGGCCCTTTACCCTGCGCCGATAAAGATGATAAACATGGATTATTAGCACTTGCACGTTTATACGATCGTGCAGTAAAGAAAGGTGGGATAGTTCATAATCTCGGAGAGCTGCCTCAATTTAAAAAAGAAGGAACAAGAGGAGACTATGATGTATTACAAATTGTAGGTTATCATGGTTTGAAGAACAGTTCTTTACTCCCAGTCTCTGCCACAAAAATTTTAACAAATGCTGTTTTTTCTTCTTTATCGTATCGCTTGTTTGGTCCACGGTACGTTGGAATTAAGACTGTGAGAAAAATGTGTCCCAAGATCTAAAAGTCTACAGGGAACAGAAACAACCTTACAACTAAATAAACTAAGAACAATAGAATTAACACTACTGCTTCCCATTTATTCAATTTTTCATTTCTAAAAAGAAAATAGAATATAAAAAATGCAGTAATTAATTTGAATGGTAAATCATACCAAATAACTACAGAAGGAACGGTGTAAGTAGAAATCATAGCTCCTAACCCAATTCCAAATAATGGGTTAGTGATGTTACTACCAATTAATACTCCGGCGGAAATATCTTTCTTATGTTTTAATGCAGCAACTAATGCTGTAGTTAATTCTGGCAGTGCAGTAGCAATTCCTAAAATCAATAATCCAAAGAATGATGCAGATATAGGTAATAACTCAACTAATACTGTTGAAGCGTTTAATACTTGATAAGAAACCATTGCCATAATAATAAAACAAAATAACACTAATAATCCAGAACTCCATACTTTTCGTTTAGTAAGGTGGTTCAAAGCTAGTTCTTTTGACCGCATGGTTGTACGTTTGATGTAAATTAGATAAGCAACATAAGCTAACAATAACACTGCTCCTTCAATTCTGCTGATAAATCCACCAAACGAAAAGAACCATACAAGTAATGCCGCAAGAATTAATCCTCCAACTTCACTTAACAAGTTTTTCTTTACCACATAAACCGCTCCCAACAACCCAACAATTCCTAAAATGAAATTTTGTTGAAAAATGTCAGAACCAATATTTGTGCCAATGAGTAAACTTGACATTGTGTTTAGTATCGTTGGATCACTAACAATTTCAATACTTCCCACAATATGGGTCATAATTTCAGGAATACTTGTGCCGATAGAAAGTACGGTTAATCCAACGAATGTACCAGAAACGCCGAAGTGACTTGCTACACTAATACTTCTCATAACAATAATCTCTGCTAGTGCTAGAATTATAACAACGCCTGCCAAAATAGTAAATATTTCTATTAGCATAGTAAGAAAGATAATACAGTTCTATAATATAAGGTTATCGAAGAAGAAAATATTCTTACTTTTAAACCAAAAGCTTTATAAATGTCTCAATAACTGGACAACTGTAATTTAAAATGGACATTTGGTCAATATTTTTGGACAATCCTGGACAGGAATTTCATGTAAGGGAAGTAGCTAGGCTTACTAAGAAGTCTCCAACGACAGTCTCAAATAAGTTAAAGAAATTTAAGAAAGAAAGCTTACTAACCAGTAAAAAAGAAAGAAATCATCTTTTGTACAAAGCTAACACTGAAAATAAATCTTATCGTGATTTAAAATTTTTTTATAATCTCAAAAATATTAGGACATCTGGTTTAATTGATTATCTTAACGAATATTACAATTATCCTTCTGCTATAATTCTCTTTGGTAGTTTTAGGAAAGCAGATAATATCTCCTCAAGTGATATTGATCTTTGTGTAATAACTTCTAAAAAAGAAGAACCAAAATTAGATAAATTTGAAAAGAAACTGAAACACAAAATTCAATTATTTAATTTTTCAAAAAAAGAATTTATTAAACAAAATCCACAATTAATGAATAACATAATTAATGGGTTTGTTTTAGAAGGTTTTTTAGAGGTATTTGAATGAACTTTGAAAGTTTTATCAAGCAAGGGAAAGTAAAGAAATCTTTACCAGACCAAGCCTTAATTAGCTCATTAATTAAATGTGCAGATGCAGATTTAATCTTCTTAAACAATCTTCCAATAAACAAAAATTCTGCTAGAAAAGTAATGATCTCTTATTATGATACATTGAGAAGCTTATTAGAAGCAATTGCCAGTAAGGAAGGCTATAAAGTTTATTCCCATGAAGCTTTTGTTTATTTTTTGATTGATAAAAACGAATCTCCTTTAGCTCAAAAATTTGATCGCTTTAGAAAGTTAAGAAATAAACTTAATTATTATGGGACTTCAATATCTTCTGAAGAAGTTAAAGATAACATAGAAGAGATTAAACAAATAATTAATATACTTAAAGATAAGTATCTAAAATAGAAAAGAGGTATTCATAGAAATGAAATACGCAATAATCATAGGTTCTCATAGAAAAGGTTCACAATCAACTAAAGTTGGTAAGTACATAGCTAACGAATTAAGAAAATTAAAAGAAACGGTAACTATCATTGATTTAGCTAACAATCCTCTTCCATTATGGGGAGATGCTTCAATTAAAAAGAAATGGGCACCATACAAACGAAAACTACAACAAGCAGATGCGTTAGTAGTAATTTCTCCAGAATGGGGCGGTATGGTTCCTTCAGGATTAAAAAATTTATTTTTATTATGTGGTCATGAATTAGCACATAAACCTGCGTTAATTGTTACAGTTTCAGCTTCTAGAGGTGGAGCATATCCTGTAGCTGAGTTAAGAATGAGTTCGTATAAAAATAACTATTTATGTTACATCCCAGAACATATCATTGTTAGAGATGTTAATGATATGTTAAACGATACTAAACTAGATGAAACTAACAAAGCAGATTTCTATCTTAAGAAAAGATTATCTCATGCTTTAGGGGTATTACAAGAGTATGCTAAAGCTTTCGTTAGAATTAGAAAAAGTAAAAAGACTGATATGAAAGATTATAATTTTGGAATGTAGGTTTTGATTATCAGTATTTTGTTCTAATTATTTTTGATTCAAAAAACTTTTCTTGAAATTCAGTTAGTTTTTTAATTTCTTCATCTGAAAAAGAAACATTTTCTGCTACAATAATTAGTTTATCATCTTCATCATTTGTTCTGTGTATCACTGCTATACATTTTCCAGTAAATTCTTCTAATGGTTCTTCAACTCCAAGAATGTAAGCATCTATTTCACATCCATCTGGCGCTTTAGTGTTTGGCACAAAACCATAATTTATTGGATAAATATAATCCCATTTTGGATGTTTAGTTCCAAGAGGACGATCAACTTTTATTTTTACTATTTTTTCTAAATAGCTTGTAGCATAATCCATAGTATTAATCTGTTATAATTCACATATAAAACTTGCTGCAATTTTCTAAACAAACTAATTTTTATTTTTTCTCAATTATGAATATTGGATCTGGGGCTTGTTATCTTCCTCTAATTTTATGTTTGGCAGAAAGTATGACATAAGAACCAATAATAAAATGTTTTGAAAAAATTTACCAAAAGATTTAAATAAGTGTAATCACATATTCTCACTTAGGTGATATAAATGACCAATATAACATTAGCTATTCCAAATGATTTACATGCAAGAATGAAACTCCATTCAGAAATTAGATGGAGCGAAGTAGTGAGAAAATCAATTTCTCGAAAGGTTGAGCTGTTGGATGCAATGAATAAGATTGCAAGTAAAAGTAAGTTAACAAAAAAAGACGTAGATGATATCTCAAAAAAAATTAAGGCAGAAACATTTGCAGATCTAAATAAATGATCATCATTATTGATGTTAATGTTTTTCTTTCTGCTTTAATTAAAGATTCAACTACAAGAGAAATTTTATTAACTTATGAGCAAGAGTTTTGTTTTCCTGAGAAGTCTTTACAAAAGATACGAAAGTATAAACAACTCATCCAAAAAAAATCAGGACTCTCTGATATTGATTTTCTCAAGTTGTTTCATTCTTTGTTAAAATTCATAAGAATTATTCCCGATGAAGAATTATTATGTTATTGGGATAACGCTAAACGGATTATGGAACATATTGATCCAGAAGATGTAACGTTTATTGCAGCAGCATTAAGTCAGGATAGTGCTATTATTTGGTCTGATGATCGTCATTTTGGGAAGCAAGACAAAGTGATTACACTGAAGACAAAAGATTTGGTAAATTTATATAATTAAAACGCCTCCCTTTTCTTTGTTGGTTTTGATTATCAATTCAACTTAACACCCATTTACATATAAATCAAAAATATCACCTAAAAATGACCCCCTATATCTTTCCAACTAAATCTAATCCAGGTTTTAAAGTACTTTTCCCAGGTTGCCAATTAGCTGGACAAACTTCTCCGCCATTTGAACGAACAAATTGAGCTGCTTTTAATTTCCGTAATAACTCAGCAGAAGACCTTCCAATAGAATTATCATGAATCTCAAATGCTTTCAAAACACCGTCAGGATCAATAACAAAAGTTCCACGTAAAGACAATCCTTCTGAAGCAATATAAGTTCCATACGATTTACACATGTTTCCTGTAGGATCAGCTAACATTGGAAATGTAATTTTCCCAATAGTTTGAGAATTGTCATGCCATGCTTTATGTACAAAGACTGTGTCTGTTGAAACAGATAACACTTCTGCACCCAAGTTAACAAATTCTTGATAATGGTCTGCTAAATCTCCTAATTCTGTTGGACAGATAAATGTAAAATCTGCGGGGTAAAATACTAAAACTACCCATTTTCCTTTGTAGTCAGATAAGTTAACCTTCTTTGTATCATTGTTATGATATGCTTCTGCGCTAAATGCAGGTGCCGGTGAATTAATTTGTGGTAATTGCATTGAAATTCCTCCTGAGGAATGAGATGGTTCCAGAAAATTCTTTTCTGATATCATAGTAATTTCCTCCATACTCTCTACAGAAATTAATCATTTTAAAAACATTATGCATTAGAATTTTTCATTTAAAAATTCAACAACTTTTTTTGCATATTCTTTATCAAAACTTTTTCCATAATAAAGTATTCCATTTCTAAAAAACCGTAATTGATTTACAAACTCAACATCTATATCTTTAAACCCAAGTTTTTGCAGATATGCAACTTCTGCTTCATGTGCTCCTTTGCCAACGGAACTAAATCCTTCACGAAACATTTTTGCCCTTATTAATTCCATGATAATATCGTACACATTTTTAATGATGTAATTGGCATTATTATCCTGAATTCCTATCTTTTCAATAAATTCTTGCAGAATTGTGATTGATTTTCTTGCTTCTTTTTCTAACGAAGTTGCTCTTGAGAACTCTGGAGATTTTGTTTTAACAATGCCATCCTCTAAATACTCTTCAAAGAGTCTTACCATTACAATTCAATCCCTCCTGCTAGAACAATTCCATTACAAATACTTTCTTTCAATTCTTTACTTATTTTACTCCAAGATTGATATGTGTTAATTCTTAATTCTTTTTCTAATCCCTTACTAATTGAACTTTTCTTTTTAGTTCCAATTACTGCAAAGTCAATGTCTGAATTAAAAAGATCTTCTCCTTTTGCATAACTTCCAAATAAAACGATTGTACATCCAGGATACTGTTCAATTAGTTTATTTACTAATCCAGATTCATATAATCTTTTAAGATTCTCAACTTTCTTTAATTGAATTGTCCTCTGATCATCTCTATTCAATTCTACTAGATTAAGATTCATCTCACTACTTTTATTTCTCTTAATCAAACCTGCTTTTTCTAATTCAGGAATTGAATTTGCAATTGCAGTTGGTGATACCAATAGATATTCTGCAACTTTTCGTTGACTTAATTTTTTCCCAGTTCTTACACAGAACAATCTAAAGATTTCTTGTTGCAATCTGGTAAATCTAACTTTATACCTTTCCATTTTAATTTATACGTTAAAACTAAAGTTTATATATCTTTTGGCTTGAAATTTTATATTCTGCATAAGTATCTTCTGAAAACATATATAAACCACAAATCTTTACTAAGAATAAGATGTTAGACGTAATTTCTATAGGGGATGTCACAGAAGATGTCTTTGTTGCAGTAGATCGTGCTGCTTCCGTCCATTGTAACTCAAAAAATGTTTGTAGTTTAGATTTCGCTTTCGGTACTAAGTTAGGTATAAATAAAGTAGACAAACTAATTGGTGGTAATGCTGGTAATGCAGCTATTGGTGCAAGAAGGTTAGGATTAAATTCAGCACTATACGCTGAAGTGGGCGATGATTCGCAAGGAATAAGATTAAAAGAAGCACTAAAAAAAGAAAAAGTTAACACTAAATATTTTTTTATAAAGAAAGGACAAAAAACCAATTATAGTGTTGTGTTATACTACAAAGGTGAAAGAACCATATTAGTTCACCATGAAAAGAGAGATTACAAATTTCCTAAACTTCAAAAAGCTAAATGGGTTTATTTAACTTCCATGGCTAAAGGAAGTGAAAAAATGTTTCCTAAATTATTAAGTTATCTTAAAAAAACTAAATTAGGATTCAATCCAGGAACTTATCAACTAAATTTGGGTTTAAACAAACTTAAACCTATTCTTAAACAAGCAGAGTTTGTCTGTATGAATACAGAAGAAGCTCAAAAACTTCTTAAAACAAATAAAAGAGATTTTCTTTATCTAACAAAGAAACTTCAAGCTACTGGACCAAAAATTGCAATAATTACAGATGGTGCTAATGGTACATACTGTTATGATGGTAAAGATCATTGGTATTGTCCAATTTATGATGTACCTGTTGTTGAAAGAACTGGTGCCGGAGATGCATTCTCTACAGGATTTTTATCAGCATTACTCTACAATAAACCCATACAAGAAGCACTAGCATGGGGAACATTAAATTCTGCATCCGTTGTACAAAAAGTAGGTCCACAAGAAGGTCTAATAAAGTTAAATAAACTTAAAGCAATACATAAAGTACATCCAAAATTTAAATCAAGAAAGCTAACAAAAAAAGAAGTAACAACAAGTAATAGGTATTGTCCAAAAACACATAAAAAATGGTAAGAAGATTCACAAACACTAAACTGTTACTAAAAAAAGCACATAAAGGTAAGTATGCAGTAGGACATTTTAATGTTAATAATATGGAAATTGTGCAAGGTGTTGTAAAAGCTGCAGAAGAACTTAATTCTCCAATTATTTTGGCAACTTCAGAAGGTGCAATAAAATATGCTGGTATGAACTATTTATTTTCTTTAGCACAAGAAGCGGCAAAGAATACTAAAGTTCCAATAGCATTTCATCTTGACCATGGTAGAGATCTTAAAATAATTAAACAGGCAATAAATATGGGGTACTCTTCAGTAATGTTTGACGGTTCTAATCTTTCATTTGAAGAAAATATTAAAATAACTAAAAAAGTCGTGCAATGGGCACATAAGAAAGGAGTTACAGTTGAAGCAGAACTTGGCACTATTGGTGGTAAAGAAGATACTGTTGAAGCAAAAAAAATAATTTATACAAACCCTGAAATGGCAAAAGAGTTTGTAAGAAGAACTGGCTGTGACTTTCTTGCAATTGCTATAGGAACTTCACATGGTGCGTTTAAGTTTAAAGGGAAAGCAGACTTAAAACAAGATCTTCTAAAAAAAATTAACAAAACAGTTAATGTTCCTTTAGTTCTTCATGGAGCGTCTGGAGTACCAGCAAAAGTAGTAAAGCAAGCAGAAAAGTATGGTGCAAAATTGTCTGGTGTTTATGGTGTTCCTAATCAACAAATTAAACAAGCTATTCGAAATGGTATTACTAAGTTTAATACTGATACTGATTTAAGATTAGCATTTGATGCAGGGGTAAGAAAAATCATTAAAACTAAACCTAAAGAGTTTGATCCAAGGCATATTTTAGGACCTGCAAGAGAATTAATTACTGAAGTGGCAAAAGAAAGAATATTAGTTTTTGGGAGTAAAAATAAAGCATGACTACAACAAAGAAAATTTATCTTGGTTCAGATCACAACGGTTTTAAGTTAAAAGAAAAACTCAAACGTTGGTTAGAGAAGAAAGCTATTACTTATGAAGATAAAGGCGATTTATCTTTTGATCAACAAGATGATTATCCTGATTATGCAGAAAAAGTTGCAAGGGCGGTTGTAAGAAATAACAGTTTTGGTATTCTTTTGTGTGGTTCTGCTCAAGGGGTTTGTATTGCAGCAAATAAAGTTAAGGGAGCAAGAGCAGTTGTCCCCACTACATTAAAGGAAGTAAGATTATCCAGGAATGATGATAATGCAAATGTTCTTTGTTTGTCTGGTTGGTTTATGCACTTTCATCAGGCAACTAGGCTCATTGAAAAATTTATTAGTACTCCTTTCTCTGAAAAACCTAGGCATAAAAGACGTTTAGCTAAAATAAGAAGAATGGAAAGATAAAAAAGAGGTTAAAATATGAATGAAAAACCGTGGATTTTTTGGTTAGCAGTTATTCTTAGTATTATTGGAGTAATTGCTATTGTTGTAATGGCACTAAACGCAGCGGGAGTACTATAGTGCCAACACGAACTGTCAAAGCAATTATTCTCCTTAACATTGTCTTGATAATGATGACTGCAGTTTGGATATTAGTGGGTGTTATTCGCGGATTATCTGCTTTAGAGATGTGGTACAATTATACTTATGTTACTCTCAATATCGGAACATTAATATTGAACCTTCTTTTAATAAGATCATGAACCAACAAGTTTTTCCTGCAATTATTGCAAAAAACCAGAAAGAGCTAAATGTAAGTCTTAAACGACTAGAAAAAATTTCTAAGAAGGTTCATTTAGATGTTGTAGATAACAAGTTTGCTCCAAGTTCTTCATTACAATTTAATTTTAAACTAAAACGTGGATTTCAATACAATGCACATTTAATGATTAATCATCCTATACCTTGGATCAAAAAGCATGGTAAAAAAATGAATCTGTGCATTCCACACTTTCATGCTTTAAAAAATCCAAAAAGATACATTGCTTTAACAAAAAAACTAAAAATCCCTATTGCTTTTGCTTTACTTCCTGAAACAAAAGTTAAAGAAGTTCTGCCATACATTAAAGATATTGACTCTGTTTTATTGTTAACCGTACATCCAGGATTTTATGGTAGTAAGTTTCTTTCTTCTCCATTAAAAAAGATAGCTTTACTAAAAAGAGAGAACCATTTATTACAAGTTATTGTTGATGGTCACATGGATAATAAAACAATTAAACAAGCAGTAAACGCTGGAGCGGACTATTTTGTTTCTGGATCTTACATCATGCGTTCAAAAAATCCAAGGAAAGCTATGCAAGAGTTGAGGAAAGCTTTAAAAATAGGTAAGAGGAAATAACCCTATGGCAAAAAAGAAAGCTGTCAAAAAGAAAGTAGCAAAGAAAAAGACTACAATGGAGTCTAAGTCTAAAAGAAAATTAGTCAAAGCTATGCTAGCAGAAACTAGAGTTATTACAGAAGCTTCTGATGAAGCAAGAGAATTTTATAACCAATCAAGGTTTGGTTCATTACAGGGAGATAAAGTAGAATTATCCTTATTGGAAGCATTATACTTAGTAGAAAAGAAAAGATTAGAAGTTAAAAGTGAAGCTGGAAGAAAAATTTCTTTTGAATCATATCTAAAAAAAGCAAGAAAAGTTGAACCAAACTTCTGGATTCGTTATTTAGTGTTCAAAGATATGAGAAACCGTGGTTATATAGTTAAAACTGCACTTAAATTCGGTGCTGATTTTAGGGTTTATGATCGAGGAATTAAACCTGGTGAAGACCATGCTAAATGGATCATTTTCCCTGTTCACGAAGCTTCTGTTTATACTTGGCACGAATTTTCTAGTAAGAACCGAGTAGCACATTCTACTAAGAAGAAATTGTTATTAGCTATAGTAGATGATGAAAATGACGTCACCTATTATGTTTGTAATTGGACAAAGCCATAATCCCTCTCTTTGTGACTAGAAATCTTACTTCTAATCGCAATGATCCCACATAAATTGAAAGAATTTTCTATAACCATCTGCTAAAATTTTACTTTTTAAAACAAATTGTAAAGGTTCCTCCTGTAGTCTACCTGGTTCAGCACCAGCAAATGTTACTACATAGTCTCCAAAAATGTCTACTGCAGTAGCACTAGAATATTTTGGTGGAAGAAATTTGTATGGCTTTCCTACTGTTTTTAATATTGCTGGAGTTTTTTGCTTTACTTCATGGTCAAAAAGATGCATGAATTTAATACCTTTTTCTTTACGTTGTTTATCAAAATGTCTTAAGTAATGTTGTAATCTTGGATCTAACCAAAATGCCTTTGCACCTATGAAGTAAACTGTTTCTTTTTGCTCAAGAATCATCTGTAAATAACTTTTAAACCCTTCAACACCTCTAAAGAAGTATGCTTCTGCTTTTGGTTCTACAGCTTTATAGAGACTTTTCATGTCTGGGAGAACAGTGTCTAACATTTGTTCTTTTTCTTTGATCATCTCTTTTAATCTCTCGGGGTTTATGGCTTTGAAAAATCGTTCTCCTTTAACAAAAGTTTCAGAAGCCAGTCCTTTTTCAATCAATTTGTTAAGAGAATCATAGACATTTCTCCTGTGTACTTTTGCTTTAATTGAAATTTTACTAACATTTGCCTCACCTAAATATAGGAGTGATTCATACACCTTTGCCTCATTAAGTGACAATCCTGCGTTTTGTAATGTTTTCTGGAACATAACTCTTCGAATGATTCTAACTATTTATGTGTTGTGGTGGTGTTTGCCACCGCAAGAGGTTATATACTCTTGATGTTACCACTAATGTATGACAAATAAAAGAAATGAGGGAGATAAAAATGACAAAAAAAAGAGATATTAACTGGAAGAAATTGTTCAAAACATCAACTGAAGAAGGTCTGAAAAAAACCCTTGAACTGTTGATTCTAGCAATTATAGCGGGAGCAGCAATGAAACTGTTCTTTGTAATGGTTCCAGCTGTTGTTTTCAGTAATGCAATAGCCAAAATGGCTATTCGGTAAATAGATGTTAATAAAATAAGGAGAAATAAAAATGACACACACAAATGAAGAATTAGGAAAGAAAATTAAAAGTCCTGTTGTACAGGCAATAGTGTTACATGATCAATTTAGATCATTTGAAAATGATAATTGGTTAGAATCTTCTACTGGGGGAACATATGCTCAACTTCCGATAGCAATTTGGAGAGTAGGCCAACTTAGATTTGCAGAAGATTATTTTGCTGGTAGATTACCTGACATAAAGGATCCCACATTACAGTCTGACACAGATGATATTTCTACATTAGCAAGGTATCTAGGAATTCCTCAAGGTAGTGTTAAAGGTCTTACTGTTGGCGGACCTCGGAATAGAGGCTATGCTGGATTTCCGGAGAGACAATTTCCACAAGAAACTATTGACTCAGCTCTCGAATATGGCGATTTATACACGTCTTTTTCATATTCTGAAGATCCAGATCAGAGATTAGCTGCTGGAGAAGCACTTCTTGCTTTAAGTCAAAGTTTACTTGAAACATACGTAGACTACTTAGTAGAAGATTTAGTTGAAGTTGCTGATAACGAAGATTTGGGATATGCAATTGATGCTTTAGAGTCAAGGTTTGACAAACATATTGTTGACAGAAGTGATAATAAACTTTCTGAAGAAGCAGTAAGTACACTGGAGCGCTATGCAACGTCTATTATATTTAATAAACAATTTAGTGAAGGAGTTAAATATGATAGTCAAGAGGCCCAAGATCAAGCAATAGAAACTGAAGGAAAAAGCCGAGCTTTAAAATCTAGAGATTTTGCAAATGAGCAAGAGTTTGTTGACGAATATGTCTTAGAACACAGTTTAAAAAGAGATAAAGTCTTTGAATTGTATGGTGAGGTAATTGGAACACTCAAACAAACATTAAAAGCAAATGAGTGAATAACTCATTAATTTTTTTTCTTTTTCTTCCATTCTCTACTTCCAAAATCCTTATAAACCCAATAACCAATAATTTATCATGCTTGATCAAGACAAAATTCTCCATTTTTTAAAGGTAACAGGGCCAACATTACCTACAAAAGTAGCTAAGAATATTGGTACCAATAGTCTTTTAGCATCCGCACATTTATCAGATTTAGCTTCTCAAAGAAAAATTAAAGTTTCTAATTTGAAGATAGGTGGTTCTCCGTTATATTATCTCCCTGGGCAAGAAGATCAATTATACAATTTTGCTGCTGGTAATATTAATCCAAAGAATTTGGATGTTCTTGAAAAACTTAAAGATAGAAAAGTATTGAAAGAAGCAGATTTAGAGTTGTTAGAAAAAGTTGCTCTTAGATCATTAAAAGATTTTGCAGTACCTTTACATGTTGTTCAAGGACAACAGAGAGAATTATTTTGGAAATGGCACCAGTTAACTGATGCTGAAACAAATCAGGCAGTAACAAAATATTATCATGTTGTTGTTCCGGAAGAAGAGAATATTGAGGTGGAAGAATCTTCTGCTGTAGAAGAAGCACCAGTTGAGATTGAAGTTAAACAAGCTCCCAAAGTAACTCTCGAACCAAAAGAACCTGTTAAACAAGCTTCCAAAGTAGCTCCTGAACCAAAACAAGAGCCAAAACAAGAACCAGTCAAAGAAAATAAAATCCCTTCACTATCAGATTTACAAGAAGAACAAAAGTTACAAGAACAGAAAAAGCAAGAATTAGAAGATAAAGAATCTGAAGCAAAAGAGTTACTTGAAGAAGAAAAGGTAACAGAAACTGCAAAACAAGTAATAGAAACATCTAAAAAAGAGCAACAGAAACAACTTACAGAGAAAAAACCTTTACTTAAAAAACTCAGAGAAAAAATTCAACAAAAGAAAACCCCTGTTCCTGATACTTTTCTTCCTACAATTAAAGAATTCTTTTCTCAACATAATATCATGTTGGAAGAACATAGTATTGTAAGAAAAAATTCTGAGATTGATTTGTTCATTAAAATACCTTCAACATTAGGACACACATTATACTTTTGTAAAGCTAAGAAAAAGAAGAAGTGTGATGATAAAGATCTCTCTTCAGCATATATGGAAGCACAAATAAAAAAGTTACCTTTACTTTTGTTACATACTGGCGAAATGCATAAAAAGGCTCAAGAAATGCTAGATTCAGGCGTTTTCCAAAACGTTTTAACAAAACAGATTGAGCATGAGTAATGGGATTACAACTTAAAGACTTAGTAGTAAGAGAAGAAGTTTCTTTACAATCACTTAAAGGGAAGATTCTAGCAGTTGATACTCATAATATTCTTTATCAGTTTTTAACTTCTATAATGGGACCAGATGGTACGGTGTTAACTGACAGTAAAGGTAGAGTAACATCTCACTTGATTGGTTTATTTTCAAGAACAACTGCTTTAATGGAATCTGGCATTAAATTAGTTTTTGTTTTTGATGGTAAACCTCCAAAAATTAAACAAAAAACTTGGGAAAAAAGAGCGGCAGTAAAACAAGAAGCCTCATTAAAATTACAAGAAGCAGAAAAAGCTGGCGACATTTCTGGCATGAGAAAATTTTCTGCTAGAACCGCAAAGTTAACTAAAGAAATGTTACAGGATGCAAAGAAAGTGATTACTGCTTTAGGGTTACCTATAGTTCAAGCTCCTTCCGAGGGAGAAGCTCAAGCTGCTTATATGGTAAAAATAGGAGACGCATTTGCTTCAGTATCACAAGATTACGATAATTTAATTTTTGATTGTCCAATATTACTCAGAAATCTTTCATTAGCTGGAAAAAGAAAGAAGAAAGGTAAGTTTGGTTATATCACAATAAAACCAGAAATAATTAAACGTGATGATGTTTTAGCACATTTAAATTTAACAAGAGACCAGTTAATAGTTTTAGCAATTTTAATGGGTACGGATTATAATCCTGGTGGAGTTAAAGGTATTGGTCCAAAAACAGCGTTAAAACTTGTTAAACAAACTAAAAATTTTGATGACATCTTTGCAGAATTAAAGTGGGACCATGAAGTTTCTTGGCAAGAAATTTTTGATACAATAATTAACATGCCTGTAACTGAAGATTATAATTTAGAATGGAACCAAATAGATGAAGATAATGTAAGAAATTTACTAATTAATGAATACGAATTTTCTCCAGAACGAGTGAACAATAAGTTAGACAAATTAAAAAAATTGCAAGGTCAACTTCAACAAAAAGGATTATCTAGTTTCTTCTAAAGATAACCTTTTATACTCCACTCTATTCTCTTTTAATAATGAAGTTAACTTCGCTTGTTCTTTCTGCTGCGCTTATAGCTGGATGTGGTGCACGACAAAACCCAGATAGTACGCTTGACGAAATTGCTGTTACTAGTGGTTATGGTAGTTCAATACAAGGAGATAGTGAAGTAAAAGTTTGTAGTCTTTTAGAGCTAAAAGTACCAGCACATATGACTTTTTGCGCAAATTGGTTAGAGCACGAAGAAGATGGAAATTATCTTGGTGGCACAGTGACAGCAGGGTATGTGTGGCGCTATGGTGAGCAAGATGGTTGGCATTACGGTATCCGCCTTGGTGGCGGGTTCAGTTTTGAAGGTACGTTAAATATTAGTGCAAAAACTGACGGTGATGCTAATTTGGGACTAGATATTGCTGAGGGAACACCTGACGAAATTGTTACAGATTCTGAAGTTGCTTCTGAATTTACTTCAGAGACAAATGTAAACGGTGGAGATATCCGTTTAAGATTATTAACTGAAGCAGGTTTTTATGCAGGATATAATCTTTTCGAAATATCAATGAGTGTACAAGAAAGTTATGCTGGTGATTTAGATCATTTTTTAAGACCAGTACTTATGGGTACACTATACTTTCGCATTCCTTAACGTTCTGCATAACCTTTACTAACTTTCTCATCCCAAAAACTGGGTAAAGAATTATTTACAAATCCTTTATAGGAATCAGCATAAATATAAGTTAATCCTTTATGTTCAGACAATTCAGAAAATTCATCATCTGCTGCACTGTAAATATCTTTAATCTTTTTTCTTTCAAAATCTTTTTGTAATAATGAAGACGGTTTTAATAATAAATAATCTGCTTGCCGAATAACATTAATTTCCAAATTAGCAGAATTTTGTGTAATAAATAAGATACTTAAGTCTTTATGACGTGCAATTAATAATAATTCTGATAGTAACGTGTTAGCGTCACTCATCGAATTCCTGCTACTAAATTCAATCCCTCCTTCATCTACTAATACAAAAGCATCATTTTCTATATCTTCAATACTTTTAACTACAGTCATCCATTTAGGCAGAGCAGATGGTTTGAATCCTAATGTGTAAATTTTTCTATCAGTTTGTGCTTTAACATTTTCTAATAATCGCATTCCAATGGCACTTTTACCTGTACCTCTTGCCCCTAGAATTAAACCAATGGTACTTTTATTTGTGTACAATTTGTTAACAAACGGTTGAAGTTTACCTCTTTTATGTTTTACCTCAACAAATTCATCTTTTTCAGGTATATTTTTTTTCTTTCCTTCTATTGGCTTAGTTGTTGTTTCAATTTTTACTTTTCTTTCTTTCTTTGTAGGTTTCTTTCTTTTAAAAATCACATAGAATAATTGTTTCAACAAGAACCATAACAGTTTGAAAGGATAAATTAGAATCAGAATAAACAAACCTCTAACTGATTTAACAGCAAACTTGTTTAGTTTCTTCTTAGTTCGCCTTTTCATCTACAATTTAGCTAGAGGAAACTATTTAAACTTTCTCGTACTTTATCTGTTAATATGTATGCAGCTTACACAGAATTAAAAAAAGCAGAAAAGGTTAAACTTTACTTAGCAAAACATAATTTATTCAATCAAGACTTCCTTCCTGTAAGAGAGTTGGGCCATATTTATTTTCCATTAAGAAAAAGAGCGAAAGTACCTCATGCAGAAATAACTAAACCAAAATTTAAATTTCCACAAAAACCATTAAAATTAACTGTTGAATCATTATTAAAAAATAAATTAACAACAAAACAACTAAAACTACTTCCAAAATCTCAAGAACTTGTTGGAACTATTCTTGTTTTAGAAATTCCTGAAGAATTAGAAAAGAAAGAAAAGATTATCGCAGAAGCCTATCTTAAAGTAACACATCATGTTAATACCGTAGTTAAGAAAACAAAAATTCACCATGGCCAGTTTAGGTTAAGGGGAGTAAAAATTCTTGCTGGTAAGAGAACAAAAGAAACAACACATTACGAAAATGGAATAAAATTACAATTGCATTTAGAAAAAACATACTTTTCTGCAAGAACTGCAAATGAAAGGTTAAGAGTTTCAAAACAAGTTAAGAAGAATGAACAAGTTTTAGTAATGTTTGCCGGTTGTGGCCCTCTTCCATTAGTTATTGCAAAAAATACGGAGGCAAAAGATATCTATTCAATAGAATTAAATCCGTTTGCCCATCAATACGCTTTAAAGAATGAGGAATTAAATAAAATTCATAATTGGCACATATTTCACGGTGATGTTAAAGATATTCTTCCAAAATGGAAAAGAAAGTTTAATCGAATCGCTATGCCTCTTCCTAAAACTGGGGAAGAATTCTTACCAATAGCAATTAAACGATGTAAAAAAGGTGGTATTATTCATTTGTATGCTTTCTTAAATGAGAATGATCTTAGTAAAGAGGTAAGAAGAATCAATAAAGCTTATTCTGTAAAAGTTTTAAGAAAAGTTAAATGCGGTCAGTTTTCTCCTAATGTCTATAGAATCTGTTTTGATTTGAAAGTTTTATAATTCATTCCAGAGGAACTGTGAATGCTCAAGAGTTACTCCTTATCCCATAATGGGAATGGTGTTCACATTGTCATCGCATTTATCACTCCTAGAAGAGTTAATTAGTTCTTCTAAAACGATTTGTTTCTCAGAAGCGTATAAAAACGAGAATTCATTATAAAACTTATGGAGATTTTCAATCATCCTACTAACTTCTTATATTCAAGATCTTCTTCTTCAGTAATCTTAACTTTCTCAATTGCTTCTAAAAAATCTTTTTGTGTAACATGATCTCTGTTTGCTCTGATAGCAAAATAACCTGCTTCTGTACATGCAGCACGAATTTCTGCACCACTACAATGTTCAAGTGCACGTGATAATTCTTTTAACTTTATTTTTTGTAAGTTCATTCTTCTTGTGTGTACTTTAAGAATTTCTAATCTACCTTCTTCTGATGGTAAACCAACTTCAACTAACCTATCAAGTCTACCTGGTCGAACAATTGCAGCGTCTAGGATGTCTAGTCTGTTAGTAGCTCCAATAATTTTAACATTATCTAAATGTTTAAATCCATCAACTTCTGCTAATAATTGCATGAATGTTCTGTTAACTTCTCTTTCTCCTGAAGTGCCAGTATCCATTCTTGTAGCAGCTAAAGCATCAATCTCATCAATAAAAATAATTGCCGGAGCTTTTCTACGAGCTAATGCAAAAATATCTTTAACTAATTTTGCTCCTTCTCCTATAAACTTCTGTACCAATTCACTTCCAACAACTTCAATGAATGTTGCGTTAGTAGAATGTGCAACGGCTTTTGCCAGTAATGTTTTCCCTGTCCCTGGCGGGCCATATAACAATAATCCTTTTGGAGGTTGAATTCCAACTTTTTCAAATAATTTTGGTTTTTTAAGTGGTAATTCGATAACTTCTTTAACTTCTTGAATTTCACGTTTTAATCCACCAATTTCTTTCCAACTTTCTCGCGGTTTTTCAATAATTACATACTTTTCTACATCAACATGGCTACTAACGTCAACCTTTTCAATAACATTTAATGACTTTTGATCAACTAAAACGCAATCACCACTTCTCAAGTTTTCTAAATTTTTTGCGATATAACAATAAAATCTGTTACCATTAGGTAATTTTATGATTGCTTTGTTTTCATCAATCATACTAACTACATCTGCAACCAAAAGTGCAGGTTTTTTTAAGTTAGTTAATTCATTATTAGCATTATTGAATAATTCTCTTAACAAAGCGCTTTCTTCTTCAATTCTTTGTAACGTTTTATGTAACACTTTCTTTTCATTTTCAGATTTAACCAATGATTCAGCTAATGCTTGGTTTTCTACTTCTAAATCGTCTTGTTCAAGTGCTTCTGTGTAAACATTTTTTGTGTCGGGCTTTGCCATGTTTGTGCTAAAAGTGATGTTGACTTTTAAAGCTTTGTTAAAAAATGTTAATTGTTTGAAAAAACGTCTATTTTTTTACAATTAGTAAAATAGTAATAGCAAAATCAAAAACACTTTTTGTTGTTACAACAATTGTTTATCTTTTAGAAACTTACAAAATGTAAAAACATTTTAACGTCACGAAAAACGTTTCCATTTTCCGATACTAATGCAAAAATTAATTTTTTTTAGTGTTCTAAACTTTCTGCTTTTAGAAACTTTTGAAAAAATATTTTTTTAACGTTCCGGAAACACATTGTGTTTCCAATACAAACAAAAACATAAATGTTTTTGATGTTTTAATGCTTCAGTTTTCGATACTTTTAAAAAGGTAAATTACTTTTCTTGCAGTAATAAAAACATTAAAGAGGTGTTAATGATGGCTGTAAGAAAAACAACGCGGAGAAAAGTAGTAAAACGAAAAGCTCCTGCGCGAAGAAAAGCTCCTGCAAAGCGTAAAGCTCCTGCAAGAAGAAAAGCTCCTGCTAAGCGAAAAGCTCCTGCAAGAAGAAAAGCTCCTGCAAAGCGTAAAGCTCCTGCAAAGAGAAAAGTTGCAAAACGTAAACCTGCAAAGAGAAAAGTTGCAAAACGTAAACCTGCAAAAAGAAAAGTTGCAAAACGTAAACCTGCAAAAAGAAAAGTTGCAAAACGTAAAACAACAAAAAGGAAAGTATCTCCTAAACGAAGAGCTGCTGGTAAAAAAGCTGCTGCAACTCGTAAACGGAAAACTGCTGTTCGAAGAAAAGCTGGTAAAAAAGCAGCTGTAACTCGTAAACGGAAAACCGCTGTACGAAGAAAAGCTGGTAAAAAAGCTGCTGTAACCCGTAAACGAAAAACAACACGAAGAAAGCGATAGTTCTTTTTTTTTCTTTTTTTTCTTTTTCTATTTAAACAAATTCAGAAAACTGTTCCATAATAATCTCATCTTTTCTTTACCAGAAGTTGTTTTACCCACAATTAAAAACTCTTTTGTCTCACTATACCTATTTTCGGCAGCATCTTGCCAAGTAACTTTAACTTCAAAATCGTTTTTTCGTGCAACATTAAAGTCTTCTAAAATTAAAGTTAATTCTTCATGATCTCTTAATTCTGGAACGTTCCAAGTGTGAACAAATCCTGGTCCAATTAATTCAACAACTATCTCCTGCGGTAAAGCAAAAGAATTTTTTTTTAACAAAACTGTTATTGGTAAATCTTCTTTTAATTTGGCTTCAATAGGACTCTCAACATCTATTGTAATGATAGGTATATCAATAACTTGATAAGTTATTGAGGATCTTTTTTCAATTACTTCATTAATTGCAGATAATAATACATTTTTCCATCCAGCTTTATCACCAACTATTTTTTCCTCTATAGAAATCTCTTGATTAATTAGTACATCTTCAGTTATACATTTTTCTCCAACACAGAATTTCACTTGTTCTAAGTTAGTATTTCCTCTATTTTTTAGTAAACAAGTAACAAGAACTTCTTCTCCTACTGGCAATGAATCAGGTGTATCACAATCAAATGTTACTTTTCTTGAATAACTTTTATCTTCATCTTTTACTGTTAATTCTCTAATTTCTTCCTGGGAAAAACTACTTGCTAATTTTTGTGCAGTAAATTCTCCAGTTACACTTTCATTTTTCTCAGAGTAAATAATTGCTGGAAATGTGTATAGGAAACTAGATTTTAACTCCTCAGAAACTTGTATCACCCAAAATGTTTCTTTAACTTCTCTTGGTTTTAAAAGAATAGTACGTTTATTTCTGTCAAGCACTTCTACTTGATCCGGTATTGCTAATTGTAATGTTGTAGCAACATAATAGTCAGCAGTGTTTTTTAATATCCCTTTTACTAAGTTATAACTTCCAAAACCAACTTCACTACCTAAAATTTCTTGTTCTAATAAGATCTCTTCTGGGATTACAACTCCTTTACTTTGAAAATCTACTGTTAAATCAAGTTGTTCTGTTTCTAATTGAACTCCTGTTGAACGCCATTGGTACCTAGTTGCCGGTTCTGCAGGATCAAAACCGTCACGTAATTTGATATGTGTAACATCAATGTAACCAAACTCATTAAATGTTATATCAAAACTTACCCAACCTACTTCAGGGAAATAAACTTCTGCCCAGCCGTGAGGTTGCCATGGGTAATCAAACAATTCTGAGTTAGAATAACTTACTCCTGAAACAAATCTGGCAGGGATCCCAAGTGATCTTGCCATTGCAACAAACAACGAAGTCATTTCATCACATACTCCTTGTTTGTTTTCTAAAACCCATGATGCAGGCTGTGCTGCTTGTGCAGTTAATGTGTTTAAATCATATTCAATGTTACGTTCTACCCATTCTGCAAGATTAAATGCCACTTGAAATAAATCATCTTCTCCTTCTGCTAATTCTACAGCTTTCGCAATTACATCTGGATGGTTAGAATTAATATTCTCTGTAGGTTGAAGATATTCTTCATAACCTTCAATATTTGTTAAAGGAAAAGGAATTTTACTTGTTACAGGAATTCTATTATTTTGTGTAGTTACAACGGCAGTATACCCAAAATTTTTCGTTTCTATTTTTCCATCACGCCAAGTGTAAGTTACCACATTTCCGTCTACATCTCCTTCGTTTTCAACGCTTAAAACAACTTGCCTAAAATCATCTTCTGGGTACAAATATAGTTCTGTTTCAACTTCATCTAATGATGCCGAAGAACTATCTGCAATAAGGTTAAACTCTCCTTTAACATTCAATTCTAAATCTAATGCATCATGTTGGTAGATATTTTCTGCAGATATTAGTGGGATTAACAATAAAATAAGAACTATTGGCCATAATTTCATATTAAAGAGAAGAAGAAAGGAGCATATAAATCTTTTTCCAAAGAAATCTTTTTATACTTCTCTTCAGCCTAGTTATTTTATGGACATTTTACTCTATAATACATTAACTAAAAGAAAAGAACCATTTAAACCAATTAAAGAAGTTGTAGGGTTCTACGCATGTGGACCGACAGTTTATCATTATGTCCATATTGGTAATCTTCGTAGTTTTATCTTTGAAGATGTTCTTAAAAGGGTTTTGTTATTCAATAATTTTCAAGTAAACCATGTAATGAACATCACTGATGTTGGTCATCTTACTTCAGATGCAGATGAGGGGGAAGATAAGATGCTCAAAGGAGCAAAGAGAGAAAATAAAACAGTTTGGGAAGTTGCAGAATATTATACACAATCATTTTTAGAAGATATCAAAAAACTTAACATTTTAATGCCCAATATTATTTGTAAAGCGACAGATCATATCAAAGAACAAATTGAATTAATTCAGAAATTAGAAAAAAACGGTTTTACTTATCAAGCAGATGGAAATGTTTATTTTGATACTAGTAAGTTAGAGGACTATGGTAAATTAGTAAATATAACAAAAGAAAAAAGGGCAAGAGTAAAAAAAGATTCTAATAAGAAGAACCCAGAAGATTTTGTTTTATGGTTTACTAAATCTAAATTCCAAGATCAAGAAATGAAGTGGGACTCTACATGGGGGTGCGGATATCCTGGATGGCATGCGGAATGTTCTGCCATGGCTTCTAAATATTTAGGGGAACAATTTGACATTCATTGTGGCGGTCAGGATTTGGCACCAGTACACCATACTAACGAGATTGCACAATCCGAAGCAGCTTTTGGTAAAAAGCCATGGGTTAAGTACTGGTTACATAATGAGTTTGTTATTTTACCTAAAGGTGAAAAAATGTCAAAATCTGGTGACAATTTTCAAACTTTAGATGCAATAAAAGCTAAAGGATTCTCTCCGTTAGATTTACGATATCTTTTCCTTGGTACAGTTTATAGAAAACAATTAATGTTTAATGAAAAAGCACTAGTTAGTGCAAGAACTGCAAGAAAGAAATTATTTGATAGATTTTTAGCTTTAACTGGAGAACATGGTAATGATAATGTTGAATTACAGAAAAGATACATAGAACAATTCACTGCAGAGGTTAATGATGATTTGAATACTCCTAAAGCTCTTGCTACAATGTGGGAAGTTTTGAAAGATGACGAGTTATCAGATCATGATAAAAAATACTTGTTATTACAGTTCGATAAAGTTTTTGGATTCAATTTAGGTGATTTACAAACAGAAAACATTCCAGCTAATGTTACTTCTTTAGCAGAAGAACGTCTTATTGCCCGTAATCAAAAAGATTGGAAGAAAGCAGACACTTTAAGAGATAAGATTTCTGTATTAGGTTATTCTATTGATGATACTAATGAAGGGTATGAAGTAAGGAAGAAATGAAAATTTAATTTAAACGATCATCCATAACACTTAAATACCAAAAAACAATAACAAACTCATGAAAAAGATTCTAACAACTCTTTTATTATTAACAACAATATTCTTAGTTGCGTGTACAGCTACAAACACACCAACTAATACTCCTGAACCATCGACTCAATCTACAGATTGGTTAAACATTAATTTGGCAGATATTAACACCGGGGAGACATTTACTATTAACGATTTCAAAGGAAAACCTGTTCTATTAGAAAGTTTTGCTGTATGGTGTCCAACTTGTACTAATCAGCAACAACAGATAAAACTTTTACATGAGGAAATAGGGGATCAAGTTGTCTCAGTATCTTTAGACATCGATCCTAATGAAGACTTTGAAAAAGTACAAGAACATATTAACAGAAATAATTTTGATTGGAGATATGCTATTTCTCCAGCAGAACTAACTCAAGCTTTAATTGATGAATTTGGATCTGGGATTATTCAAGCACCACAAGCACCAATAGTTTTGGTTTGTCCGGACCAAACAGCAAGATTTCTTCCAAGGGGAATAAAAAGTCCTGACGATCTTAAGATGGAATTGGCAAGAGGATGTTAGCTGCAAATTTATGGATATCATTTCTAGCAGGACTATTTGCTCCAATAGGGGCAGTGTGCGTTCTTCCTTTATATCCTGGTTTCCTTGCTTATTTGGCAAATAAAGTAAAAGAAGACGCTCCTAAAAAAACAATAGTCTTCTTAGGAATTACAATAGCATTAGGAGTCATACTCTCTATGTTTCTTTTCGGTTTAATTTTCACGGGAATATTTTCTTCTTCATTAACCAGTGCAATTTCAATAATTTCACCGATAGCTTTTGGCTTTTTAGCATTAATCAGCATTTTACTAATCTTCAATGTTGATCTTGGAAGATTTATTCCTAAAGCTCACACACCAAGATTAAAAAATCCTTACCTCAATGCTTCAGTGTTCGGTTTGTTTTTTGGTTTAATTGTACTTCCTTGCAATCCTGCATCTTTAGCAGTATTGTTTGCAGTTTCAACATCTGTTGCAAGTTTCTTTACTAATTTGCTAAACTTTGTTGCATTTGGTTTAGGAATGTCAATCCCATTAGTAATTTTAGCAATTGTCTCAGCATCAGCAAGTAAACAAGTTATCGGTTTTTTAACCAAATACAAAAAACCTATAAACATTGTAGCAGGATTAATTATGTTAGGGATATCAATTTACTATCTTT
>JABHXC010000049.1 GCA_018657475.1 Candidatus Woesearchaeota archaeon | reverse complement strand
TCAATGACTTTGAAAACTTTTTCAATTTCTTTTCTTACTTGAATGAAAATATCATTCGGTTTTTTGGTAATGTCAATACTTCTAGCTTTTACTGCTAATAACCCATAACCGCCTTCTTTCAAATACAATTTACAATTTCTAATGAAAATGTCTGCTTGATTTCTTTGTGCGATGTCTTGAAAGACAATATCAGCTTTTGGTATTAATTCTTTGTAAGTTTCAGGATGATTAGCGTCAGCTAATAAAGGTACAATATTTTCTCTTTTATTTACTAAAAACATGAAATCTCGCATTACTCTAGGAGCAGGATCGACACCAAAGATCATACCTTCTTTTCCAACCATGTCAGAAACAAATGAAACAGTATATCCATGTGAGGAGCCAAGATAAAGAATGATGTTTCCTTCTCTAATGCCAATATTAGTTGAACCTTTTGCAATCATAGCTGCTAATTTACTTCGTGAAGGATCAAATTCTCTATACTCAATTCCTTTATCTCTAAATGTTCTTTCTTCAAAGAACTTTTTTCCTTTCACTAAACTTTTTGTATACAATCTTTTTCTGTCCTGGAAAATTTCGAAAAGTTTGTGCGGTCTCATAATTCTAATTTTTCCTCAATTTCTTTTTCATACTGATCCGCTTTAAATTCTCCTTTAAAGAAATCTAATCTGGCACATAATGATAGTTTATCTGCTAGCATTCTTGCAGCTTTTCCTCGATTTTTTCTTTGAGCTTTTTGAATAATTTGATGCTCAAACAAAATACCATATTTTGGACTTCTTGCTCCAGTTTTTAGATGTCTAAAAAGAGCTTTTTCTGCACCAAGTAATTGTATTGTTGAAGCAGGAAGTAATGCTAGTCTTTTCAAACTTCTTCCTAAATCGATAAGTTTAGCGCCAATAGTTACACCTGCAAGAGAAAGAATGTTTGGACAATGTTTTTTCATAACTACTTTTAGATATTGTTCTTGCTCATATCTCGCTTGTATTAATTGAAGAATATTGTCTGCCAATTGTTTAATTGCGTCAAGATCTTCTTTTGCCAAAATAGAACCAAACGAATCTTCAGCTCTTTCTTCTTTCAAAACTAATTCAGCAAATTTTTTATGATCTTCAATTTTTCTTTCTAATTCGGGATAATACAGGCTGTACCATTCTCTGAGCCTGGTGCTTAAAGTGTTAGTTACTTTATCTAACTCCATAACCGTATTGATTGATTGAATAATTAAATGATCTGGAGAAGTAGAATTTCTTAATGCTTCTTTAGTTTGCTCAATAATTTGTGTTCTTAATTTTTGAAGTTCGGAGTTTTTCATTTTTCTTATAAGCCCCAAGGACTTTTCTATTTCTATTTTTTTCGTAACCTATATAAATCTTCTCTAAACTATTTCGACGTTATGAAAAAAGAGTGTTCTTATTGTTCAAATGAATTTTCAGAAGAATGGCGTTCTGAATGGGGAGAAAATAAAGAACAACATTACAAAAGTATTGTTTGTAGTAATTGTGGTAAGAAAGATTGTGTTAGAGTAGCATTTTATAGCTCAGGAGATACACACAAGCCAAAAAATAGTTCTTTAGAGTCAATGTTAAGAAAAGTTAGACAGTGATATTTATATATAGTGATCATTTGATTTTATAATGTTAAAAATTGGAGATAAAGCACCTGAATTTTCTTTATTGAATCAAGATAATATAAAAGTTAGTTTATCTTCATTTTTTGGAAAATGGTTAGTATTATATTTTTATCCTAAAGATAACACTCCTGGTTGTAGCATTGAGGGAATTGAGTTTACTGGCTTAATCAAAGAATTTTCTGCAATGAATTCTGTAGTAGTAGGTGTTTCTGCAGACTCTGTTAAAAGTCATTGTAATTTTATTGAAAAGAAAAATTTGGGGATTATGTTGTTAAGTGATGAATCTAAAGAAATGATTAAATCTTACGGTGTTTATGGTGAGAAAAAATTTATGGGTAAAACCTATATGGGGATTAACAGGACAACTTTTTTGGTTGATTCTGGTGGTAAAATAGTATTTGTTTGGAAAAATGTTAAAGCAAAAGCTCATGCTGCTGCTGTTTTGGAAAAAGTTAAAGAATTAGTGCTTTAATTCTGTATTTTTGATATAATGAAAAATTCATTCTTTCAAATTGTAGTAAACCAATTGTTGGTTTACCAGGTCTGTCCAGAAAGGAATAAAAGTGTATACTGAGTAGTTTAGCTATGAAACAAAAACAACTCATGTATACACCGAAACATAGGTTTCTTTCTGAAATTATTAAACT
>JABHXC010000048.1 GCA_018657475.1 Candidatus Woesearchaeota archaeon | reverse complement strand
CTTCAAAAAGAGCAAACTTAAGAAGACAATAAAGTCTTTCTTTTTTTTTATTTTATTATGATTTCACCCCATGAAGCGATGGAATTGCACGAACGTGCAAGAGATCTTTTAGTGTTAGGAAAAAAACCAGAACCAATTAATGGTGATTATGGTTCTAATGAGTTCCAAACTGCAAAAGAAGCTTTGTATGAAGCTGCAACAATTGCTTATGAAACTTCTCCTGATAAAAGAACATATTTAGCAAGACTTGCTAGTGCAGCAGGAGCTTTAGAAGAATCAAGAGGTCCAGCAGAGATTGCAGGATTTGCAATTTTTAATGCCATTGCTGAATATGTTTTAGAACATCCTAATAATAAAGAAGTAGACGCATTAAGAGATAATTCTGCCACATTAAGAACAGCTCTAAAACTAGAAGCTTTAATAGATATTATTAAATAATTAGTGGATTTCTTTTTTCTATGAAAAAGAGCATCACTTTTATTATTCTCATTCTTGCTTTAGGTGGTTACTTCTTCATGGATGGAGAAATCACTGGTAAAGTTACAGAAACTAATTCGTTTGTAGCAGATATAGGGGATGTTCAAGTTTATTTTTGTCCACATGAAGATTGTACATCTGCATTAACACAATTCTTAGAAACTGCAGAAGAATCAATTCATTGTGCAGTGTTTGAGTTAGACCTTCCTGAAGTGCAAAAAGTAATATTAAACAAACAAAAAGAAATCGATGTAAAGGTAGTTACTGATAATGATTACTTGTATGAATTTAATTATTCATTTGTAAAAACTGATACCTGGGGATTAATGCATAATAAATTTTGTATTGTTGATAGCAAAAAAGTTTCCACTGGTTCAATGAACCCTACAGTTAATGGTGCAAATAAAAATAATAACAATTTATTATTAATTAATTCTGTAACTACTGCAAATAATTATGAAGATGAATTTCAAGAAATGTGGAGTGGTACTTTTAAGAAAGGAAATAATGTAAAAAACCCTTCTGTTATGGTTAATGATATCCAATTAGAAATGTATTTCTGTCCAGAAGATGATTGTGCAGATAAAATTGAAGAAGAGTTAGAAAAAGCAGAACAATCAATTCACTTTATGACATTTTCATTTACCCATGAAGGGATAGGAAATACTTTATTGCTTAAAGATTTAGATGGAGTTCATGTTGAAGGAGTTATGGAAGCAAGACAAGTTTCAAAATATTCAAGATTCGAACAATTATCATATCAAGACATTGATGTAATTAAAGATGGTAATAAACAGAATATGCATCACAAAGTTTTCATAGTTGATGAATCAACTGTGATTACCGGTTCAATGAATCCTTCTGCTGGTGGAGATTCTAGAAATGATGAGAATCTAATTATTATTCGGGATTCTACAATCGCTTCTGAGTTTATGGAAGAGTATAGGTTTGTTAAGGGAGAAGCTTTGGATAAATAAATTAAAAATTGTTTGAAAATCTTTTGGTTTTGATTTAAGAATAAGTATGCATTGGTCGAGAACCATATTTATGATGTAAATTTTCATCAAGCATTTCCTTTTTTACTTTTGATGTATGTGAGTATATTCTTTGATTTTCCAGTTTGATAACTGATATGAATCCTTCTTTTAGTAATTGTTTAATAACTTTTTTAATTTTAGTCTTATTAATTTTTAATATTTCAGATGACTTCTCTAGAAAATCTTCAACCTTTGAATTGTCTGATATAGTTAATATTTGTTTTTCAAGTGTATCCATATGTAACTAAAAACAGATCAGAATTTAAAAAGATTATGCTAAAAACTATCTAGTGTTTTACCCTCTTAATTGATTTGGCCAAATTAAAGTTCCATTTTAATTAACTTCTTAACCCATACCCTTTTCTAATTAATACTAAATTAACAGAAAATAACACTAGTGTAAACAAGATCAACATCCCCATACCTAACCAAACGTTAATATCAGAAATACCCAAAAAACCGTACCTAAATCCAGATACCATATACAAAATCGGATTAATCTTAGAAATATTTTGCCAGAATTCAGGTAATACTGAAATTGAATAGAACACACCACCTAAGTAAGTTAATGGAGTTAAAACAAATGTAGGTACAATGGCGACATCATCAAATCTTCTTGCAAATAATCCGTTCAATAAACCTGCTAAAGAAAATACAACAGAAGTTAACACAACATAAATTATGATTATCCAAATGTTAAATATAACTAACTTGGTGAAAAATAATGATACTATTGAAACTAATAAACCTACTATTAAACCTCGTAATACTCCTGCAGAAATGTATCCTAAAATTATTATTGAACTTGGAGTCGGGGAAACTAATAATTCCTCAACGTTTCTCTGAAATTTTGAACCAAAAAATGAAGAAACCACATTTGAATAAGAATTATTAATTACCGCCATCATTATTAAACCAGGAGCAATAAATTGAATATAACTGTAATCTCCAATCTGAGATATTCTTGAACCAATAAATGTTCCAAAAATAACAAAGTAAAGTGTCATAGTTATTGCTGAAGGTAATATTGTTTGAGTCCAAATTCGCATAAATCGTTTTACTTCTTTCCTAAAAATTGTAAGAAAGGAAATCCAAGAAATGCTCATTTGTTTCCCTCTGTTAAATTAACAAATAATTCTTCTAATCTATTTGATTTATTTCTCATGCTAGATATAAAAATTCCTTTTTTAGATAAAAGTTCAAACAAATCATTAATTTTTTGTTCTTTAGTTACAACAACTTCTAATGTGTTTGAATCTTTCAAAGATAAAGAATATCCTTTAACAACCGGAACTTTCTCAATATCTTTTTCTAAATCTAAGATATAAGTCTCCTGATTTAATTTACTTAACAAATTCTTTTTAGATGCATTCTCAACAAGTTTTCCTTTGTTAATAATTGCAATATGTTCACACAACATTTCTGCTTCTTCCAAATAATGAGTTGTAAGAATGATTGTAACATTCTTACTTAGCTTAGTTAAAAAATCCCACATACCCCTACGTAATTCAACATCAACACCAGCAGTTGGTTCATCTAGAATTAATAATTTTGGTTCATGAACTAACCCTCTAGCAATCATCAAACGACGTTTCATACCACCAGATAATGTTCTAGAAACCATATCCTTTTTCTCCCATAGTCCAAGCTGTTTAAGATATTTTTCTGCTCTAACAATAGCAACTTTTCTAGGAACACCATAATAACCAGCTTGATCAACAACTATATCAATAACCTTTGCAAACATGTTAAAATTAAATTCTTGAGGAACTACACCAATCATTTTTTTAGCTTCGTCAAAGTCTTTATCTATATCAATCCCAAAAACTTTTACTTGTCCATGACTTTTGTTAACTAAACCAGAAATGATTCCAATAATTGTAGACTTTCCTGCTCCGTTCGGTCCCAGTAAACCAAAGAAGTCTTTTTCTTTTACAACAAAACTTACTTTATTCAATGCTTTTACACCATTCTTGTAAGTTTTCTCTAAATCATTTATTTCAAGAGCTTTCATAATCTAAATTCCATCCATAAGTTATATAATACTTACTAATTAGTCAATTTTAAATGAAACCAGAAGATCTTCTACAAGATATTCAAGAAGTACTACAAGAACCAGATACACCTCCATCAAAATGGAGAAAGCCAGCAGTTATTACAATCTCAATTCTTCTTTCACTGTTAATGTTATCATTCATAATTGTGTCTTATCCTATTGGCCCAATAATACAAGGACAAGCAGAATCAGAACCACTAAAAAACAACGTTTTAGATTTAGGAGAATTCTCAGTAATATTTTCAGAAACTTCATTAATCCAATTACAACAAATGTATTTCACAGAACAAGAAGTTGAATGGAGTGCTTGTTTATCTGGAAGAAAAATAGATGATGAGTATCATGTTACTTCTGTTTATCAACCTAAAATGTTTCAACAAACGTTTAACCATGTTTCATTTGAACCCTGTAATCAAGAAACTCTTATCCTATTACATACACATCCGTATAAAAGTTGTATAGCTTCTGTAACTGATCATAACACTTTAGATAAAATGCAAAAAACTAATCCAGATGTGTTAATGATTGTCATGTGTGAATCAGAACGGTTTAGTGTTTATAGGTGAGTGAGCATAACGAACTCGCCCCGTTACAAGAAAATTCCATTTTCTGTTCCAAAAATCTTGATTTTTGTTATCAAATGACGCGACATTTGAGGTTCAGTGTTTATAATTAAATTAGTGGCTAAGTCTGTCATTTGGTGTTTATCGTTAAAGTTCTAATTCATTTTGTAATTGAGGTTCAGGAAAAGATAATGCTACTACTGTCCCCATATTATTTAGATTTAAGACTTATTTTAAAAAAAATTCATCCACTATCTTCTTACAACGCTGACAAACTCCAACTAACTCTAATTGGAAATGACAAATATCGTGATCAACCAAGTTATTAAGAAAGTCTGCGTTCTTCATTGTTATATGAGTTACCTCTGCACAGCGTTCACAAGTAAAATGAACATGGCTTTTTGCTGTTGTGGAATAGATCTTCTTCCCACCACAAAAGAACGAGTGAAGTTTTCCAAGCTTTTCTAAATCAGTTAAATAGCGATAGATGGTAGCTAAACCGACTTGTCTTTGTACATTTTCAAACAATATTTGTGCAGTAAAGAAAGTGTTAATAGCCATAATAGCTTCATTTAATTGTTTTTTTTGTTTTGTTAATCTAACCATTAAGACTAAAAGAATAAAAGTAAATTAATAAAGCTTATTGAGAATCATTATCAAATAGATTTATATATCCCTTTCTAAAAATAAAATCTCATGAACCCAATATCATACGCAATCTTAAGTGTAATTTTAATATCAATAATATCTGTTATAGCAATAATTCCATTCTTAAGAAAAAGGAAAATTTCAGAAAAAACATTACTTTTTTTAGTAAGCCTTTCTGCAGGAACTTTGTTTGGAACAGTTTTTTTACATTTTCTTCCTGAAATGGGCAATTTCACTCTTACTACAAGTTTAAGCATCCTAGCAGGAATTTTAATCTTTTTTATTATAGAAAAAATAGTACATTTTCGTCACCATCATCATCATACACATAAATCTGAAATTGAAAAACAAACTCATGGTCATGCATACCATTTAGCACCTGTAAATATAATAGGGGATGGATTACACAACTTCATTGATGGTGTTATTATTGGAACCAGTTATTTAATCAATATCCCTTTAGGTATTGCAGCAACTGTTGGTATTATGTTACATGAAATCCCACAAGAAATTGCCGATTTTGGGGTGTTATTATATAGCGGTATGAGTAAAAAGAAAGCACTTTTCTTTAATCTATTTTCAGCATTAACTGCAATTATTGGTACAATTCTAGGTTTAATTCTTGCAACAAGAGTTGAAGGTTTCATTCAAATTATAATTCCTTTCGCTGCTGGAGGATTTCTTTATATTGCTGGTTCAAATTTAGTTCCAGAACTCCACAAACATTGTGGTTTAAAAGAATCTTTAGTACATCTTTTTGCATTAATTCTAGGTATGGGAATCATGGTTGCTTTACTGTTTGTTGAAATCCATTAGAAAGCTTTATAAACCCTTCACAGCAAAATGAGTATATTAGGCATAAACCAGTGATGAGAAAGCACTTGTCCAACATTTCGAAAATCAAAGATTTTCGGGATGTTCCAAAAACTCAGTTTTTGTTACATTTCGCTTTTTCTATAATGAGTTAAGTGCTAGAACATTACGAGGAAATAAATAAAATGACAACATTCGCAGAACTAGGTATAAATAAACAACTATTAGCAGCAGTAAACAGATTAGGCTTTACTACTCCTACAGAAATTCAAAGATTAGCAATCCCACACATCATCAAAGAAAAAGATGTTATTGGAGAATCAGCAACAGGTTCAGGTAAAACATTAGCTTTTGGCTGTAGTATTATTGAACATGTTCAACCAAAAAAAGGGTTACAATCATTAGTATTAGCTCCAACACGAGAATTAGCTGAACAAGTTAAAGACGCATTAAGAGAATTCGCTTCTGATAAAGATCTTAGAATAAATGCAGTTTATGGTGGAGTTGCTTTTGACCCACAAGTTCATCAAGCTAGAAGATCAGAAGTTATAGTAGCAACTCCTGGAAGAATGCTTGACCATTTACGTAGAGGTACAATTGATACATCTAAAGTAAAAATTCTAATTGTAGATGAAGCAGATAGAATGTTTGATATGGGTTTTATTGACGATGTTGAACAGATAATTCAAGCTTGTCCAAGAAAAAGACAAACACTTTTCTTTTCAGCAACCATTTCTGATAGAATCTTAAAATTAGGTCAAAGACACTTGAACCAGCCAGAAATCGTTTACGCAAAAAAACAAGTTGATCCAAGTAAATTAAAACAAATTTATTATGATGTTCAGAAAAACATGAAATTTTCTTTATTAGCTCATTTGTTACAAGATGAGCAATCTGGATTAGTTATGGTATTTTGTAATACTAGAAGAACTACTGACTTTGTTACAGATAATCTTAGTTCAAATGGTGTTAATGCAATTGCTATCCATGGTGGATTAACTCAAAATAAAAGAATGAAATCTTTGAAAACATTTAACAGTGGAAAAACAGCAGTGTTAGTTTGTACAGATGTAGCAGCAAGAGGGTTACATATTGATAATGTTTCCCATGTCTACAACTACGATTTACCAAATGATCCTAAAGAATATGTACATAGAATTGGTAGAACTGCTCGAGCAGGTGAAGAAGGAAAAGTAATTAACTTGTTAAGTGACCATGACTATGATAGTTTTGCTAGAATTTTAAGGGGTTATTCTAATTTCAAAGTTGATAATGTAGAAACACCAGAAGTTAAAAGAATTCAAATTCGTATGGCACCAAGAAACAACAATTTTGATCGCCCACGAAACGGTTACAGGCATAAATCTGGACAAAGAGCAGGCAATCGTGGAGATTATAGAAAACCATATAGGCAAAAAGCTCCATATAGAGAATAAAATTTCAATTCAAAAACCAAAACATTTAAAAACGATATAGAGAGTTAGTGCAATAATTAGATAGATAGAAAGTCTATTTATCAGGAGTGAGAATAAAATGCAAGGAAAAGTAAAATTTTATAACGAACAAAAAGGCTTCGGTTTCGTTACCGCAGAAGATGGCAAAGACTACTTTGTCCACCAATCAGCTTTAGGCGCTGGTGTGCGATTACGTGAAAACGATGTTGTAACATTTGATGTTGAACAAGGCGACCGTGGACTTAAAGCGGTAAACGTTTCTTTAGGTGGCGAAGAAGCTGCACCTGCAGCTGAAGAAGAACCAGCACAAGAAGAAGCACCAGTTGAAGAAGAATCTACAGAAGAAGAAGCTCCAGCTGAAGAACCTGCACAAGAAGAATAATTTTCTTCTTATTTTTTTTCTTTTTTTATAATTTATATTTCTAAAAAATTTTAGTCTATAAAGTGAATTAAGTTATTTACTAAATTTTAAAAAGAAGTAATACAAATTGATATAGTATGAGTAATAATTTTTCAACAGAACAAATAAATGGCGGATTTCTTAGAGTTAGAGCAAAACAGCCATTTACTATTGGTGCTATTTGGAATAACCAAGATTTAGAGCAGTTCAGAGCTTACAGTAAATGTGAAATTAATGAATTTACAATACTTTATACTGGAAAGAATCTTTTTGATGAAAAGTACTCAGCAGTTTTAGAAGTGAAAAGATCTACAAGTAAAGATCCATTTATAGCAAGAAGTATTGATGAATGGGTAGAAAATGCCATAGCAAATTATCAACCTTAACTTTGAAAGTATAATTTATAATCTTAATTGTAAAAATCATCTGAGGCTGTCTCTCAATCCCGTTTTATTTCTGGTAAATCTCAAAAATAAAATCAGACTTAGCAACTTGTTGCTAAGTTAACTCTTCTTTTCTTTAACAAGTTGTTAATCATTACCAAGTTATGAGCTAGACATGCTAAATCAAACTCGATTTTTACCTTTTCAAGTCCTCTTAATAAGAAATTTGTGAATTTTTTGTTGTATTTGATATCTCCAAAGCTTCTTTCGACAGTCTGCTTTCTAATAGCATAGATTTCTTTTCCTTCTTTGGTGCGCAATTTTTCTTTGATACGATTGAAAAGTTTGTCTTGAGGTAAAGCGTGAATTTCTCTTCTATTTCCCGATTTAAAGCAAGCTTGTCTCTTTGGACAAGCTTGACAATCACTTGATTTTGCGGCATAAATAGTCATCGGCACTTTTTTCTGAGAATGAATATATTGACTGCGTTTCGTTAATATTTTATGCTTAGGGCAGATGTACTCATCTGCTTCTTCATCATAAGTGAAATTAATTTTGTAGAACTCCTTCTCTTCGGCAGTTGTTTTATTATCTCCTTTGCCAGGAACAAATAGATTTAGTTCTTTGTTATCAAGTATTTCAAGCTGTTTACCATTATGGTAACCAGCGTCTGCTGTTATAATTGTTCCATTTGGCAACTGCCCGAAGTTCTTCTCAACTAGTTCAATGTTTGGAACTAGTTGGTTACGATCTTCTCGCTCCTGTATAACATCGTTAGCAACAATAATTCCATTCTTATCAGTGACGAGTTGAGCATTATAGCTCAACTCTTTCCTTCCCTTTTTGCTTTTCATGAAACGTGAATCTGGATCAGTGAAATTATACTGTTTTACGTTCTTTTGCTCCATTATTTGCTTTACTTGCTGAACTTCCTTCTTAATTTGGTTGATATCTGAAGTATCTTTTTTCTTCATTGCCTTTTTAATTCTATTAACTATTTCATTGACTTTTGGCTCACGTCTTTTTGGATCAACCAAATTTTCAGGTAATTCATGCATCCCTTTATCACCGTAGATTTTGTTTTCTTCTTCGTCAACTCTCTTTGCTTCTTCCATATATTTTTCGATCCACATTTCAATTTTCTTTATTTGCTCCTTTTTGATTGACTTAAAGTCATTAGCGTTAGCTCTGATGGTTGTCCCATCAGTGCTTAGATGACTTAAATCAATCAAACCTTCTTCAATTGCAAACATTTGCAATTGTTTCATACACTCTTTGACTAATTCTTCGTTTTTCATTCTAAAGTCGCTGATTGTTCTCCAATTTGGTTTTACCTTCTCTGAAAGGTGAATGTAAACCACGTTTTCCTGTGCGTTTTTAGCAATTTTTCGAGAGCTTGTTATGCTATCAACATGACTCATAGCTAAGAGTTTGAGATTAATTCTAGGATGATATGCGGGATGCCCTGCACCCGCATATTTATCATCAAACTCAGAATAATCCATGTTATTGCAAATATGTTCAATTAAGTAGCAAACATGATTTTTTGAGAACATATCGCTTATTTTCGGGGAAAGTAAATAATTTTGGTTCGGATAAGATTTCATATATGCCATTTGTCAAATCACCTCTTTTGTCGACGTAGAGAGGATAATCTAGAAGTATTTAATTGTTGCGAATTGTCGGACAGCCTCATCTGATTGTTTACATTTAAGCTAAGAAAACTCTGTTAGTTGTTTGGCAAAACTTAAATATTTACTAGAGTTATAATTAATATGTCTATAAACACTTTAGTTAGAAAACTATCAGGGAGAATTCCTGATGCTAATGATTTAATTGATTTTTCATCATATCAAGATCAGTGGATAGCAGTAAGAAGAACTAGAGTCATCGCATCCAATGCAACAGCAGTTGATCTAGTAACTGAATTGGGTAATCCAGAAACTAAACCAACTATTGTTTATGTTGATGAGGATTTAGTTAATGATACCGATATTTTTGATGAAAAAAGTCTTCGTACAAAATATCGTTTGCCCAAAGACGAATATATAATTGGTCAACAAGTAAAATTTAAAGATTTACCTGGGCAATGGGTCCTATGCAGTTTAGATAAAGGACCACTTAACTCTGATAAACAAGGAATTCTTGTTTCAGGTGATGGATATGCTGACATCCATAATGGTTGCAAAGCACTCAGAGATTATTTAGAAGCAAACCCAGTAGGTTTACATTTAACCGGGAGTACTGTTAGATTTCCTAGCCTTCCTGGATACCGTTACTTTGCTGGTCCAGATATATAAAAAAATCATGAAGTTGTTTACTAAAGCACTAGAAACATTTTTATACCTTCTTTATTTAAATTTACTATGAGTAAAGACACTAGTAAGTTAACTAAATTAAAAGATTATGTTGCATTAGCTGTAGTTAATGCAGAAACTTACCAAGATACAAACACCAATATTATCAAAGAATTAATAGGGGCTAATATTCCTGGTGTTTATGTAACTTTAAACCGTCCATATAAAAACATTAAAAAAACATTTTCTGAAAAAAATATTGATACAAGTAATGTGATTTTTATTGACGCAGTAACTAAAACTTCTTCTGGCGAAATTAAAAAGAAAGCAGATTGTCTATATATTGGAAATCCAAAAAATTTAAGTGATATTTCAATTGCTATGGATCAAGCAATAATGGCAATTCCAGCAAAAGATAAATTTTTATTTTTTGATAGTCTTAGTACATTACTTTTGTATAATGAAGTTAATGTTGTTGCTAGGTTTGTTCACTTTCTTTCTGGAAAAATGAGAATTTGGCAAGTAAAAGGTATTATTATTAGTTTAAGAAGAGAAAAAGATAAAGAATTAATTGAAGAACTAAAAACATTTTGTGATGTAACTTTAAATTTATGAGGTAACAGATGAATAAAGACCAAGGAAAATTATTTACCGCTTTTTTAGCTGTATTATTTGGAGTGTTAGCACTAATATTTTTATTACCAGTAGCAGAATTAACTATTGGATTTTTAAGCCTAACTTTTGGTATTGTCGCTATAATGTGGACAGTCCGTGCAAGAAACAATCTTTCAGTTGGCACTTCATTACGAAGTTATACAAGTTATTTTTTACTTTCACTAATATTTATTGTTCTTTTTTCAATATGGGACATATTAATTTTCTTGTTTCAATGGCAAGGAGGATTGATATACCCAAGATATTTCCTAATAACTTTTTCATACCTCGTATTTACCTTTGCCAGTTACAAAATTCTTTATCTTGGTAAACAGTTTGGCTTTCAACCACAAGTTAAAAAGATGAAATTAAAGAAAAAGAAGAAATAAATTCTATTTAGCAAAACCAGTAGTTGGCGGTTCCCAACCAACAACAGCAAAAGGTATCTGATCAGGGTAAACTTTAATTCCACCTTTATCGATAAAAAACGGAACTAAATTAATCAGATGATCCTGACCACGCATTTTACTTACATGTAATACTCTTTCAAACTCTGCTTCTTTTCTAACTTTGGTAAGATAAACCACACCATCAAATAAGAAATCTTCTGGGTTAAAGTTAGCTTCATCAATGTTTAAGAAACGAGCTTCACTTGTTGCTAATAAAGTTACCCCGTTCATTCTATCTAAAAAATTAACAATTTCACTTCTGTATTGACGATCTTCAGTTACGTGTACATAAGAGAACATAGTTAATGAATCAAGTACCACTCTTTTTATTTTTCTTTTACGCATTAATTCTAATGGTACAGCCAAGTTTGGCGTTTTCCGTACTAACAAAGGCTGTTTAACTAAAAATATTTTCTTTTCATCAACATATTTTCTTACAGGTAACCCTAAAGTATCCGCATAATCAAGATATTCATCTTTATCAACATCATAAAGAATTGCCATCCCCGGCTCACCTGCTTTTGCACCAGCAATTAGAAAATGCATAGCAAAAATAGACTTACCAGTTCCTGGTCCGCCAGAAATTAGTAATGCACTTTTTTCTCTCACACCACCTTTAAAGACTTTATCTAATCCTGAAATACCAGTTTTTAATTTCTTGACAACCATTCTATACCTCAACGTTAATTATATGACTGCCATATAAAAGATTTACTATTTTGAAGAGTGTGTCTGGAATAAACCATTTTGTATACTGGCGCCAAAGGAGGCACATTTTTTGTGACATGCGAGCTAGCGAAGCTATGCTTGCTATCAAGTCACTAAAAAATCTACGCGCCGTGCTCCAGTATACATTTTTATTCTTTTCCGGATATGCTCTATTTTGAAAATAAAAAACATTTAAATAAAGCGATGTAATAATAGATATATGAAAAAGAGGATTAAAGCTTCTGCAAAGACTTCAAAAATAAAAAAAAGAAATGTACCTAAACCTAAAAAGAAGTCTAAAACCCCTACAAAAACTTCACAAGTTAAGAAAAAATCTAATGTATCAGCAGCTAAAAAAAGAATTAAGATTGGTATCACTAATTTAGACCCTTTAATTCAGGGCGGACTTAAAGAAAAAAGTATTAGTGTTGTTGCTGGTGATACTGGTTCTGGAAAAACTATTTTTGCGTTACAATTTCTTCATGCAGGTTTAATTAACGGTGAAAACTGTCTTTACTTAACTTTTGAAGAGAAAAGAGATAAACTTTATGATGACATGTTACCATTTCACTGGGACTTTGCTAAGTATGAAGAAAAAAAGCAACTTTTCTTCTTAGAGTATAGTCCTGAACAAGTAAGATCATTAATTGAAGAAGGTGGAGGAACAGTAGATCAACTAATTAGTAAACATAAAATTACTCGTATAGTTATAGATTCAATTACATCATTTTCATTATTATATCAAGATGAATTAGCAAAAAAAGAATCAGGCTTAGCTTTGTTCGAACTAATTAATAAATGGGGCTGTACGGCAGTGTTAACTGCCCAAGCAGAGTCAAGAGATTCAGAATTGATTAATGCTTCTTTAGAGTTTGAAGCAGACAACATCATTTTACTTTACCACTTTAAAAATAAAGGAAGAAGACGAAGAGCAATTGAAATTCTTAAAATGCGTGGAACAAATCATACAGATAAAACCATGGAAATTATAATCACTTCAAAAGGATTAGTTGTAAGACCATCAACAATTATCAAATAATTCTAAAAAATTAAAAGAAAAAAAAAAGAAAAAAAGATTTATTCTACTTTTGTGGTAACTTCACCAGTAACATTGTGTGAAATACCTGAACTACTTGTGTATGCAACTACAACATCAGCTTTATATCTTGCGCCAGATGCACCATTAGTACAACTAGTTAATGTTATACCATCAGCTCCACCAAGAACATCACCGTTGTTCCATGCATCGTCACCACTTGCTTCAGCACTTCCAGTACAACCGGAAACTGTAACTTGTGCAGCAGTTAAGTCATCACCTAAACCATTACGTAATACTAATTGAGCATCTGTAGTGGTAATTTTAAAATCATCACAACTAATTCCTGGCCCTACTGTACAACTGCTTGGTAAAAAGTTACTAGGGTTTAACACACCAAAATATGCTAATGCTCCGATTGCTACCAAAACAACTAGGATCGCCCAACCATAGGTCATAATGAATTCCATTGCTGCTTGACCTTTTTTATCTCTACTTTTCATTTTTTCACCTCATTATTCAACTTTTGACGTTACTAATCCAGCTAAACTATGTGTTACGCCAGAAGTACTAGTATAAGTGATATTTACATCTTGTTTAAATCTTGCACCTGATTCTCCGTTAGAACATCCAGTTAATGTTATTCCACCAGTACCACCTAATTGTGAACCGTCTTTCCACGAATCATCACCGTCTGCATCACTATCAGCAGTACAACCCGTAACAGAAACACCTACAGCAGTAAAATCATCGCCAAACCCGTTCCTTAAAACTAATTGAACATTTGACGAAGAAACTTTAAAATCATCACAACTAACACCTGGTGCAATTGTACAACTGCTTGGTAAAGCAGAACTTGGATTTAACACTCCAAAATATGCTAAAGCACCAATTGCAGCTAAAACAACAAGAATGGCCCAGCCGTATGTCATAATAAACTCCATCGCTGCTTGACCTTTTTTACTCAAATTAATCACCTTTTTTTACTAATTATCTGTTTCAAGTAAACAAACATCCTATTTAAAGATTACCATTTGTTAAGCTCTGTAGAAACCCTATTTTTCTTTTGTGTTAGTGCCCTGTCGAAGACGAGGCACACAAGATAAATTTAATTTATCTTGTAGAAAGTGCCGTGCCCTAATACAACAATTATTAAGAGTTACTACAGAGTCCATTTGTTAAAAAACTAAAAAGTTGTCAAAATAAATCTAATTCAACACGCTATTACTAAAATAACTACTGTATGATTAAGAAGAAGCTATTTATAAGTTATTACAATCGAAATGTTATGAATATTAGTAAGAATGGACAGGTAGCAATAGAATATATTGCTATTGCTGGAGTTATTCTTGCAATTCTAATCCCATTATTTTATTTTTCTTTTAACACAACTAATGAAACAATTACAGAATCACAAGCAGAAGATGCAGTGTTTTCATTAGCAAGTGCTGCAAATGAAGTGTACGCATTAAGTCCAGGAAGTAAAAGAGAAGTCTGGGTACAAATACCCGGAGGAACAAACAGTGTAATAATTCAAGAAAACGAAATCAGTCTTAACATTCATATTGCAGGTAGAGTCAGTGATTATGTAGCTTTTACAAAACCTACCATAGTAGGTACTATTCCACTAGATAAAGGAACTCACAGAATTTCTGTAGAACTTTTATCTTCAGGAATTGTGCAAATAGGAGAAGCTAATGATACCACTCCACCAGTTATTACTTGGACTGCTCCGACAGACATTACATGTAATCCTGTAACATTAAGAGTTAACACAGATGAACCTTCAATTTGTAAGTTTGATACAAATGATGTTGATTATGAAAGTATGGACACTGCTATGGAAGGAAACGCAATTGGCCACAGTTACCTTTTTGGAGTCCAAAGCGAAAATAATTACAGTTATTATGTTCGATGTGAAGATTCATTCAATAATGTTATGAACAGTTCAACATTTGTCAGTTATTCAATCGATTTTGCTTATTGTACTGGATCAGAAACAATCAATGATACAATCCCACCAATTGTTACTTCAGTAGCACCTGAATCAAGTTATATTAGTAATAGTAGCCAAGTACAATTTTCATATAATGTAACTGATGACTCAAGCATTTTACTTTGTGGTTTACAAACAAATGAAAGCCTAATTAATTCAGTTGTAACTCCACCGATGAATACTTTAAACACTATTTCTGGTGATTTAGATTTAGGTAATTATAGTTGGTACATAAACTGTACCGATGCTTTTGGTAATAGTGGTCAAAGTGAACAAAGACAAATAGAAATAAATGCAACTTTAGATACAGATTTACCAATAGTTACTTTAACTGCGCCAGATAATAATTCAATCAGAAATTTTAATTTGGTACGTTTTTTTTACAATGTTACAGATTCCACTTCAGATATCCATTCATGTTCATTATCAATATATGGTCAGTTAGATGAAGAAGGAACATCTAGCCAAAGTATTTCAGATTTTTCTGTAACTGAAGATGAATTACAAAGTTTATCATTAAGTTTAGATAAAGGAAACCATACTTGGAACGTTTCTTGTTTAGATGATGGTGTTTATAGAAATTCTGGAATTTCAGAAACAAGATTATTAAGAATTAACACCACATCAACTGAAACCTATATCACAAGTTGTCCAGGGCAATGTGAGTTTGAAGGTTTCAGTAATGGTGTTTGTCGACAATCAATACCTAAATGTGAACAGAATTCTGAAACTAACGCTCCAGATGGAAATCAATTTTGTACTGGAGGTTCACAATCAGATACTTGTTGTTGTATCCCTTAATTGTAAAAATGGCAAAGAAAGGACAAGCTAGCATGGAAGCAATGATTGCAATTGGTGTTTTGTTCGTAATTTTTTTTGTAATGTTTATGTTTTATAATCAGAAAAATATTGATTTAAACAATACTGAAATAGAACTGACAGCAAAGTCAGAATGTTTCAAGCTTAGTTTAGCAATTAACAACATTTTTTCTTTAGGTGAAAATTCACAAATAACATTAAATCTTAAAAATAATATTACTGTAGAACCTGAACAAAAAAGAATAGAATCAGAATCAGCCACCTGCACTATTATAACAAACCAAGTTAGTGATCAATCAGTTTTAACAGGTCAAAGATTTACTTTACTTGAAGGAGATAT
>JABHXC010000047.1 GCA_018657475.1 Candidatus Woesearchaeota archaeon | reverse complement strand
TCAGGGAAGAAAAAGTTCTTTTTAACTGCCCCATACCCATATGTTAATTCTATTTTACATATAGGACATTTATACACATTCATGCGAACAGAAGCCTTTGCAAGATTTAAAAGAATGCAAGGGTATAACGTTTTATATCCGCAAGGTTGGCATGCTACAGGATCTCCAATAGTTAGTGCTGCTAACAGAGTTAAAGAAAAAGAACCAAAACAATTAGCCATCTTAAAACAAGTTGGTGTTAAAGATGAAGATTTGGTTAAATTTGAAGATCCTGCATACTGGCTAGAATATTTTATTCCAAAAGCAATTAATGATTTTAAATCAATGGGGATGAGTGTTGATTGGAGAAGACAATTTCATACAACTTCACTAAACCCACATTATGATAAATTTATTCAATGGCAGTTTAGAACATTAAAAGAAAAAGGGTATGTTGTTAAAGGTAAATTTCCGGTAGTATGGTGCCCAAAAGATCAATGTGCAGTATCTGATCATTCTCGTTCTGAAGGAGAAGGAGAAACCCCACAAGAATTTTGTTTAGTAAAACATAAACTTACTGATGGAAAATTTCTGGTTACAGCAACATTACGTCAGGATACAATTCTAGGAATTACTAACTTGTATGTTAATCCAGAAGCAGAATATCATGAAGTAGAAGTTGATGGAGAAATATGGATTGTAGGAAAACCGATAATTTCACGATTACAAGAGCAAGGGTTTACCGTTGAGGAAAAACAGGTGGTGCAAGGAAGATTACTTGTTGGCAAGAAAGCTGAGGTGTTTGGCGGCCGGCAAGTATTTATTCTTCCTGCAACGTTTTTAGATCCTAAATTTGGAACTGGAATTGTACATTCAGTACCTTCAGATTCTGCTGATGATCTTATTGCTTTATGGGACTTACAAAAAGATGAAGAGACATTAAAAAAGTACGATTTACCTGTTGAAGAGATTAAAGCTATTAAGCCAATTGCTGTTTTAAAAACTGAAGGTTATTCAGACATTCCTGCAGAAGATTTCTTGAAAAAGTATAATGTTAAGTCACAGAATGAAAGAGGAAAATTAGACAAAATTAAGAAAGAGTTGTATAAACTTAGTCATCATTCTGCCAAATTTAACGAATTATATAATGGAGTGTTTTCTAAAAATTTAGAGGGGGTTGCTGTAGAAGAAGGGAAAGAAATGATCAAACAGGATTTGTTAGATAAAGGAGTTATTAAATTATATTATCAGTTAACTGGTAAGGTTGTTTGTAGATGTTTAACTGAATCTACTGTTAAGATTGTTGATGATCAATGGTTTATGAATTATGGTGATGAAAATTGGAAGAAACAAGTGCATAAAGCATTTGATAACATGAAGTTATATCCTGAAAAGTCTCGTGGACAATTTGAATACGTTATTGATTGGTTACATAACTGGGCATGTACTAGAAAGTCAGGTTTAGGAACAAGATTACCATGGGACAAAGATTGGTTAATTGAAAGTTTAAGTGATTCTACAATTTATATGGCATATTATACAATTGTTCATAAATTAGAAGGATTACCTATTGAACAAGTAGATGATGCATTGTTTGATTATGTGTTATTAGGTAAAGATGTTTCTTTGAAAATTGATTCTAATCTTGCTTTAGAAATGCGTGATGAATTTAATTATTGGTATCCATGCGATTTTAGAAATTCTGGAAAAGATTTAGTTCAAAATCATTTAACATTTTATGTGTTTAATCATACTGCTATTTTTCCTGAACACCAATGGCCAAAAGGAATCGGTGTTAACGGTTGGGTTAATGTTGATGGTGAAAAAATGGCCAAATCTAAAGGTAACATTATTGCTTTAAGAGATATGCCAGAAAAGTTTGGTGTTGATTGTGCAAGATTTACCATTTTAAGCGGTGGAGAAGATATGGATGATCCTAACTGGGATTCGGCATTTGCTACGGCATTAAAAGGTAAGTTGTTTCAAATGTATGAATTTTGTGTTGAGAGTTATAACAAAGGAAGAGATCAAAGATTACAAATTGATGATTGGTTTGAATCAAGAATTCAAGAAGTTATTGTTAAGTGCACTGCTGAAATGGAAAAAACTTTTTTCAGAAGTGCATTACAAGCAGCATACTTTGAATTACAAAATATTTTAAAATGGTATACACGTCGTTGTGATGGAGTTTATAACAAAGAATCCATCTCATTGTTTATCTTAACACAGGTAAAATTGTTAGCTCCTGTAACACCTTTTGTTTGTGAAGAAATTTGGGAGAAACTAGGTAAAGAAAGTTATTGTTCTGTTGCTTCTTGGCCAGTTGCTACTGAGAATAAAATAGATTGTAAATTAGTATTAGGTGAAGAAACAATGCGTAATGTGTTACAGGATACTTCTGCTGTAATGAAATTAGCTAAATTGGAAAAGTTAAGTTCATTAAAATTGTTTGTTGCAGCTTCATGGAAGTTTGAATTATTTAATGAATTACGTTCTTTGAATTCTAGAGATCCTCGTGAAGTTTTGCAAACATTAATGAAAAAAGATTCATTAAAACAGCATGGACAGGATATTGTTAAACTAGTTCCTAAGTTGGTAAAGTCTGGTAAGTTTGATTCGTTTAGTTCATCCGATGAAGAATTAAATTACTTATCTGAAGCTAAATCATTCTTAGAAAAAGAGTTTGGTTGTAATGTTCAGATCATTTCTGCTGAAGAAACTGAACATGTAAAAGGAAAAGCTGCTTTGCCGGGTAGAGTTGGGATATTGGTAGATTAGAAAGGAATATCTTTTAATGCTTCTTTAGTTAATCTTCTTCTCCATGAATCATCTTTTGCTTTTAGAACAGTTATTGGAAATTGTTTTAATGGATGACCATAAACATTTTTTGTTGGTGTTCTATATCTTTTTACAGTAAAATTATTTGGATCTAAATTAAGATCTTCTAAACAACTTTCTGGTTCTTTAAGTAGACGACTCATTGCACCCATTTTTATCCCGGAACATGAATCTGCCCATCTTACACTTTCATTTTTATATCGTTGAATTAGTTTTGTATGCGTATCGGAATCTGCAATTGCTTGATCATGCATAGCAAGAATTACTTGTAAAGGAACAACAACGTTATACAAAGTGTTTGCTGCTAATTCTTTTCTTAATCTTTGTACATTTTTTCTTCTTTGTGTTCTAATCCCTGGAACGGCATGTCTAAAAAAAGTATAAGAAAATGAGTGATCAGGAAAATTAACTTGCATGCTTCTATAAGCTTCTATTTGTGAATCTATTAAATAATTAACATGATTATAGCGGATTCCTTTAACTTCAAAAATATGATCTGTTGTAACTAAGTCCGGTCGAATGATTTCTCTATCTTCTTTTCCAGTGATAGGGTGAATTATATCTACTGGCGTTTCAAATTGGTCTACTCGAAATGAATTTTCTAATGAACCACCAAACAAATATGCAGCTAGATGTTCATAGAATTTCCCCATAATTTCTACAGCAAATTGCCCGGTAACAGGCCGAGGATTATCGTCAGCATAATACAGTGGTGGCATTCTACTCCTTGCAGGTGTGAATAATGTAGTATGTAAAGGAGCTACTTCTTCAAGAAGTCTTTCTAAAGGCATGAAGAATTAGATTAAATTTTAAATATAAAGATTTATGTGGTGAAGAAAAAGTTTAGTTTATATAAGAAGATTCTATGATGGTTTTGGGCAAATCTTTCTCTACTAAAGTTATTCTTGGAGGAAGCTCATCAACAGAAGAATAACTAAGTGTGTCTTGAATCCTTGTTTTCTGATCATCTCCTGCATGTATCAAGCTACCTTTTGGAGGAAGAAATACTGTCTTATTAGGTCCTGCTTCAACTACTAATCTAAATCGCTCATAATCTCTCTCATCTGGATCAGGATGGATTAAATCTTTAACAGTTTCTGCAAGAGGATAAGGAATGCCGTTTCCTAACATATAAGCGCTAATATTTTGCATATGACTTTCTTTATAACTACCCATATTACCAAAATAACTTGAATCCCAAATTGGAACACCTAATAATTCACACATTATTCTTCCACTACTATAAACATCAGCTTTTGTAGTTATCTCTGGTTTTTTATCTAAAGAATTTGTAATATCTAAGTTTAGACATTGATAAATTTCCCGAGCTGCATATAGGGGTGTTCCAATAAACTTATTTTTTGTTAAAGAAATCTTTGCTAATAACCAGAGTACATCCATCGGACTGCTATGGTGTTTTTTACCATTAGTTTGGGCAATACCAAAATCAATAAGTTTTAACCTTTTGGTTTGAGGATCAATCAATAAATTATCTGGCTTAATATCTCTATGAACAATATCTTCACTAGAAAGCAGATCAAGGATATCACACATTTGTCTCCCAACATCGTAAACAGTATCCAAACTCATTCCACCTTCTTTATTATGAAACTCCCCTAAACTTGGAGTTGCTCCATGCTCTAAAAGAAGTTCGTGATAAAGGTGGTTGTCTGCTGTAAAAAATTGATTGTCTTCAAAATCAATAATTAGTCTTTCTCTTGGATCAATATCACTTTCTGCTTCTTGTAAAATTTTTAAACATTCTTTTTCAGAAACAACAAATTGTAACATTGATTCAGTTTTGTGATCTGCATAATTATCTGTTAATTCATACACAAAATAGTTTCCACGGTGTTTCTCATCATTTTGATCTTCATTAAGAATAGTTATGGAAGCATCCGAATTACTATTACCAGGAAAATAATCAATATGGACAGGAATTACTCTTTCTGGAGGTAATGCTTCTTCAGCTTTATAACTTGTAAATATTGGCTGTTCCTCTGAAACACGCGTATACTTTGCTACAACTGGTTTTCCAATGGCATTATATGCTTTAAAAACGCCTTCTGACATCCCACCTGCTCCTATAGAACGATCTATTTCAATGCCTAATTGTTCTTTTCCTTGTTTCCTAAGTCTTGCCTCTAGAGACTTTTGTTCTTTAATTCTTGCTTCTAGATCCATGGTTATATGTTGTATATGTTTGGAGAATTTCCCTCGTTTTGTTTATAAATCTTTTGGTTAATTACTACCTAGTGACAAACAGTTAAGAGAAGATTAATTAAGTCGTTAAATTTACTAGATTTAATGAAAAAAACTCGTTTGAAGGCTAAAGAAGTTAGCAAGTGGTTATCTAAGTATAATGTGGCTTTTTCTAAGAAAGATATTTGTGAATTGTGGGTTGATGATTATGAAGTATTAGCAGTTAATAATAAACCATCATTCTTTAAGAATAAAGAGGAATGGATTCCAACACTACAATATTTACAAACTGTGATTATTCTAAAGAAAGTAACTGTTGATATGGGAGCAATTAAGTTCGTAGTTAATGGGGCAGACATTATGCGGCCAGGAATTGTTGCTGTTGAAGATTTTGATCAAAATGATGTTATAGTAATAGTTGATGAAACTCATGGAAAAGCTATTGCAATTGGAGTTGCTTTGCTATCATCTGAAGAAATGGAGAAGCAAGTTAGTGGCAAATCTGTAAAGAACATTCATTATGTTGGAGATGATTTGTGGAAGTTTGGAAGATGAAAGAGATAGAAGTAAAAATATTAGAGATTAATGAAAAGGAAATTGTAGATCAGTTGCTTTTGTTAGGAGCACGAAAAACATTCTCAGGTGATGTTAAAGCAATTTACTTTGACTATCCCAACAAACAATTATCAAATTCTAGTCAATTACTTCGCTTAAGAAAGCGCGGTGATGTTGCAGAATTAACCCATAAAAAAAAGATAAGTAAAGATGAAGCAAAAATTTGTGAGGAACATGAAGTAATTGTTGCTGATTTTAATCAAATGAAAGAAGTATTATTAGCGTTAGGTTTTAGAGAATTTAAACAAGCTGAAAAAAAACGTATATCATATGAATTAGGTGAAGTTCATTTTGAAATTGATACTTATCCAGACATTCCAACATTTTTGGAAATAGAAGCTCCATCTGTTGAAGAGTTATATAATATGATGGAAAAATTGGGAATTCAGAAAGAAGAGGCAAAACCGTGGGGAGGTAAAGATTTAATGCAGCACTATGGTAAAAATTGATAATTTAAAAATTTGTACTTCTATTCTTTCTCAATCAAGAGGATTAATGTTTAGACAGAAAAGGGATTTAGTAATGGTGTTTAAACATCCTAAGAGAATATCATTACACATGTTCTTTGTTTTTTATCCGATTGATGTTTTATTGTTAGATGAAAATAAAAAAATTATTGAGATTAAAAGAAACTTTAAACCGTTTACTTTCTGGAGTTCAGTTAAGAAAGGAAAGTATCTTGTTGAGTTAGCTAATTCTTATTCTTATGAGTTAGGAGAAAAAGTAGAGTTTTAAATTATTTAAGATTAGATTCTATTGATGTACTCCAACCAGATCTGAAATGAGGTGTACTATTACTTACTAATTCAACGTTTAATTCTTCTGAACAGTTAGCATAATTTAAAGCAGATTTAAAGATAATAGGGACACATTCTTCTAAATCAGTTTGAAATATTTTATCAACTACTCTAAGAGTATATTCTCCTTCTCTACCCACTAACCGATAAACAACTGCTTGATGTTTATGATCACCGATTCTTCTGGGCCGATTGTTTCTACCAAAAATGTTCATTTTTATGTAGTTATTTTAGATTTTATTTAAGCTTTGTTAACTTTGTTTGATGTATTGGATAGAAATTTAATTTATGAGTATCAAGAATTAATAAAGGAATTAGACCATATAGATGTTTTGAAAAGTTGCTTTTGATATCTATAATAAGGGTCCTATATTCTTGAAAGTTGCGTGTTTCTATGTTTAGAACAAAATCACATTCTCCAAATGTCTTTGCTATGTAAGTGATCTTGTTATTATTAGCAGCATATGATAAAATTTTTTTTTCAATATTACTTGAAATATGATTAAACTCAAGCATGACAATATGTGTGGGGAAAAATTTTTCAGCAAGATGGATTGAATAACCGTTAATAATCTTTTCTTTTTGCATACTCTTTATTCTTCTTATAACACTTGTAGCTGAGATATTGAGTTTCCTACTGATTTCAGTAGAACTAAGCCTAGCATTTTTTGTTAACAAACTAAGGATAGATAAATTTATTTTATCTAATTTTACCTCTTTAATAATCTCGTTGTGAAAACCCCTGTTTAAAGGTATTAATGATCTTTTTTTTTCTAAAAGATAATCACGTGGGTAGGATTTCACATCAACAATATTTAAAATTCTTTTTGATCTTATTTGTAAAGAAAAATCACTATAAAATTTAGTCAACTCTTTATAAAGTGAGGAATTATCTTTAGCTATTAGGCCAATAACTAAATCGTAAACACCATCGCAGAAATTAAATGTAGTAACGTGTTGATTTTCTTTTAAATAAGTCCGTATTTCATTCTCTTTATCTATAGTTAAATTTCGTAAAGTAAGAAAAAGATAAAAAGGAATATATCCTAGACTTGAAGTGTTAACAATTGTGTAGAACATTTGTATTATATCTTTCTTAATTAATGAATCAATTCTGCAACTAACGGCTTGCTTACTAAGATTAACTCTTTTAGCAATCTTAGTAAGAGATATTCTTGCATCTTTATCAAGCTCTGACATCACTTGAAGATCCCGCTTAATTATTGACATTTTAACTTATTTGTTGGCAGAGTATTTAATTTGTTCTGATTTTTAGTAGATATATTGAAATACTTAACATTAATAGAAGATAATGGTGATATCAATGATTATTAAAGATTATGTTGTTGAAGAAAAAGAACTTAATCAATTAGTTGGTCAGTATCAAAATTTGGATGAACAAGGAAGAATTCATAGGATTACTGGTTTAACAAAATCTTTTGCTTGCAGAGATTATACTGTAGATAGTGGTTTAGATTTAGAAATACAAAATGAATGTTCTAGTTTATTAGTGATTAGAAAAGGGAAATTTGATGATAATGTAATTATAGTTGCTCCTTGTTATGAAGAGAAAGAAACTGATTCAACTTTAAACATAGCCCTTTTGGAATCCTTAGCTAGATATTCAACAACCGTCAATAGTAATCTTTCATACGGCTTTTTATTTTTAAAAGAGGAATTTTCTTCTTTTGAGGGTCATTTTTTTGAGAATTCAAATGCTTTAATTTATTTTAATTTAACCCAAAGGCTTTCTCCATCTATTCTTTCAGATTCTAATCAAGAATTAGCGGATAATTTTTTGGATGTTGCTGAAAAAAGAGGATTATGTGTTTATTCAAACACTCCTGATGAATCTAGAATGTTAAATAAATTGAGTCAATATAAAGTTCCAGTTTTGGGATTGGTTCCAAATCCGTTTTTAGATGAAGAAGAAGTAGTTTATGAAAGAATTGAAACAGAAACTTTAGAAACTTTGGCGGAATTTGTTTTTGAAAAAATTGATCGAAATTGGTTTTTTAAATGAAAGGTTTAGAATCACGTGTCGCATTGTTAGTTGATGCCCCAAATATGTATGGATGTTGCTTTTCTGAAATTTCTAATACTGCAAGTAAATACGGTTTTTTAGATATTAAAGAAATATTTTTTAATAAGCACGCTTCTAGTAAATTAAATGAAGCAGCAATAAATAATGGATATCGCCCAATTGTAAATTCTATTGAAGATATTGATTGTTCTTTAGCTATTAGAGCATCTGAGATTATATGTTCACCTCGTTTTAACCATATTCAAAGATTGGCTTTAGCAAGTAATGATGGGGATTTTTGCCCATTAGCTTACTTAGCTAGGGATTATAGAAAAGAGATAATATTTATATCCCATGTTAATGATCCTACCTCACAAGCACTTATGCATGTTGGTGACTTTCACGAAACAGTTATATCAAAGCGTTTTGATTATAAAAAGTATCATAAAACTTAAATATAATCACTATTTCCAGATGATAACAGGGGGAACATAAATTGGAAAATGATTCTAAAGAAGGGGTTGTTCTAAGCGGAATGCGTCCTACAGGACAATTACATATAGGACATTTTGAAGCAGTTCTGCAAAACTGGGTAAAATTGCAAGAAACGCATGATTGTTTTTATTTTGTTGCCGATTGGCATGCTACGACAACAGAAGAATCAACTGCAGGGATACCTGATTTTGCAATAGATAATGTTGCTGATTGGTTGGCATTTGGTATTGAACCAGATAAATCAACTGTATTTGTTCAATCACATGTACCAGAACATTTTGAATTGGCAGCACATTTACTCCCATTAGTTAACTATGGAAGACTTGTTAGAATGCCAACATTCAAAGGGTTTGTGGATCATATTGCTGGCGATAGAGTTTTCCGTGATGATGATAGAATTTTAGAAGGAGATGAACGATTAGAAGCAGCAGCAAAAAGAGATATTACTTCTGCTTTTGTAGTTTATCCAGTTATACAAGCAGCAGATATTCTTATTTATGACACGACACATGTTCCTGTTGGTGAAGATCAAGTTCCACATGTAGAGTTAACTAGAGATTTGGCTGGTGCTTTTAACAGAAGATATGGAGACATATTT
>JABHXC010000005.1 GCA_018657475.1 Candidatus Woesearchaeota archaeon | reverse complement strand
AGAGGTATTTTTCTATTGTATAATCTGCTAAAGCTCCAAATAATGCGAATCCTGCAAGTTTTGCATGGTCTCCGTTAGTTGCAATTAATTCTTCTGCTGCTTCAGATAGACAAGAAAGGTAAAAATCGTTTCCTGGACAACAGTCCACTGCAATTTCTACAGCGCTTTTTAATGCAGTTACTGCAAAATCAAAATTAGATGTTCCAAAATCATCTCTCTCTGGTTTTTTTCCACGGACGAGGAACCCATTAGCCCGATCTTCTAATTCTAACATTTCATATATTGATAACATAATAATAAAATAAAAAAAAGAAAGACTTTATTGTCTTCTTAAGTTTGCTCTTCTTGAAGGACGAGATTTTTCGTAACCTTTACCTTTTCCTCGTAATCCACGTGATTTTCTTGCAGTAGACGTTTTACCATGGAATACTCGACTTTGATTTTTCTTATCAAGTAACCATTTATACTTCTTATCTGTTTTAATCACTGGATGATTTGGATCAATCAAGATAACTTCAAACCAATAGTGTTTACCATCTTCTGCAACCCAGTAAGAATTTAACACAGTTAGGTTTACAAACTTTTTCTGTACTCTTTCTTCAGAAATTTGTTTATAATTTTTACTTAAGTCTAAACGAACACCGTATCTTTTAGGTCTTCGACCTTTCTTAATTTGAGGACGTCGATGTCCACCACGTTTTACTCTTTGTCTTACAACAATAACTCCTTGTTTAGCTTTGTAACCTAAAGAACGTGCTCTATCAAGTCGTGTAGGTTTTTCTAATTTAACCGTAACTGGATCTTTTCTCCAGGCAATTAATCTTTCACGCCATAATTCTGGCATAGAATCTTTTGGTTTTTTCCAAGCTTGTTTAATATGTTTATAGACTCCCATTGGTCTTAGCCTCCGTTGTTAATTGTTTATGCTCAGGCACAGAAAAATTGTTCAAATTTTTAGTGCCTACTCGAAGCTTCGCTTCTCCCAGGTTCAGGCAAGCAACTGCCCACATTCCTGTTAAATTAAAAATAGAATGAGCTATTTAAAAACCTTTGCTCTTTTTCTCTTTAAATTTCTCAGCATTTTCTTGATTAATGAATCTGTATAATATCCCATCAATCTCTAATTCAATTGCATGTTCAATGTCAAGAATAGGTTCTCCAGTTAAAGCATCTTTCCCTAATTGACCTTCGCCTCTTGCTCCAGCCATAAAAGCAGCTTCTCGAGGTTCCATTTCGCCATCTTCAACTAGTTTTTCAGTACCTTCTTTAGAATAAACATCTTCGTCACGTTCACCGTGTTCCATTTCTTCTTTATTTGTTTCTTCAGTCATACTTTTTGGAAAAGAAAAAGAGTATAAAAATTTATCTGTTGGTCTACTGGAGCACGGCACGATTATGCGTTTCACATTGTTCACGCATGTGCCTCTATTGGTTCTAAAAAATCAAAGATTTTTGGAACCCCAGAAAAATTTCATATTTCTCGTGGCGCCAGTAGACTAAACAACAATCCTAACTATAAACATTACAGTACCAGCTATTAAAGGGACAACTAAATTGTCATCTAAAGTATTATCATTGAAATCTATTTTTACTACTTCTGCAAACATGGCGGTTGCACTGCCAATAAAAGCTAATGCAGGATGAACAAAAATCATTGCTCCTAAAAATCCGGCAATTGTACCAGCAATTGTTCCTTCCAATAATTTTCTACCTTTCCAATTGAAGATATTTTTGAGTTTACCATATTTTGCTCCTACAAGATGACTTATTGAATCACCAAAAGTTAACACCATAATTGAAGCAAGAGCAATATCTTTTTCAAAAAGTTGGACAACTAACAACACTCCAATGAAAAAGAAAATTAAACCTTTGCCGGGAAACTTTTTTTGCATATTTTCTCTTTCAAAATGTTTTAAGAATAGGCTAAACAAGAAAAGTTTTCTTCTTTTACAAATAAAACTAGCTAGAATTCCAATAATGATTAATGCCAATAAAGATATTGGACTAAGAATGTTAAAATAAATTAAAATAACAGTGACAATGCCTACAATAATATGAATGAGTTGTCTACCTGTTTCTTGTTTTGAGATCATAATTGATTTTTGTAGGATTTTCTTTAAAATGATTATGAAATAAAAAAGATTTTTAATAAAATGACTATTTGGATGATTATGGACATCCAAATAAAGGTTTTACCTCGCTTACCTGAACAGATAACTACTGGGCCGCCCTCTTCACTTAGGGGTTTGAAACATCGTTTAGAACAAATTGAAGGGATAGAAGTCTTTACAAGTAGTGGAAGTTCTCCACAAAACCCTACTGGATTATACGTGTTTTATCAAGAAAAGAGAAGAAGACCACAAATAGCAGAAGTTTATAGAAGAAAATATATTTTAAGAAGTAGAATTCCTGATAATGATTCAGTAAGAGAAGCAAAAATTGAAATTGAAGATTATTTTTCTTAAACAGAAAATTTATAAGTTGCACTAATTGAGATGGGTGTATGAAAGAACGACCGCCACCTGGCCCACCAAAAGAAGCTATTAAAATTGATGATATTACTGTAGAAATTCCAATTTCTTACAAAAAAGGAATGCAAGTTCCAGCAAGAGTTATTGCACATCCTGATTTAATGGCTGCAATGGATTCCGGAGTATTTAATCAAATAACTAACGTGGCAACTTTACCAGGGATTGTAAAATATGCGTATTGTATGCCTGATGGTCATTGGGGATATGGTTTTCCAATTGGTGGTGTTGCAGCGTTTGACATAGAGAAAGGTGGAGTGATCTCTCCAGGCGGTATTGGATTTGATATTAATTGCGGTATGAGATTAATTACTACTAACCTTACTGCAGATGAAGTTAAACCGAAAATTAAAGAGTTGGTTGATACATTATACAAAAAAGTACCTGCAGGAGTTGGCTGTAAAGGTTTTGTGAAATTAACAAAAGAAGAATTTAAAGAAGTTATGATTCATGGTGCACAATGGTGTGTAAAAAACGGTTATGCTTGGGAAGAAGATATTAACAAAATTGAAGATAACGGAAAAATTCCTCAAGCAGATCCTGCATTTGTTTCTGATAAAGCTGTATCAAGAGGATTTAATCAAATTGGTACTTTAGGAAGTGGTAATCATTATTTAGAAATTCAAGAAGTTAAAGAAGGTAACATTTTTGATACTGAAGCCGCAAAAGCTATGGGCATTACAGGACCTGGACAAATTGTTATCATGGTACATTGTGGTAGTAGAGGAATGGGTCATCAAGTTGGAACAGATTATTTAAGACAATTTTTAGAAATAATGCCAAAGTATGGTATTGAAATTTTAGATAGGGAATTAGCATGTGCACCATTTAATTCTCCTGAAGGGCAAGCATATTACAAAGCAATGGCATGTGCAGCTAACATGGCTTTTGTTAACAGACAAGTAATTACTCATAGAATTAGAGAAGTATTTTCAGAAATATTTGGTAAAACTGCTAGGGAAATGGATATGCAACTTGTTTATGATGTTTCACACAACATTGCAAAATTAGAAAAACATATTGTTGATGGAAAAGAAAAAACTTTACTTGTACATAGAAAAGGGTCAACACGTGCATTTGGGCCAGGAAGATTTGAAGATTTACCTGAAGAATATAAGAAAACTGGTCAGCCAGTAATTGTTGGCGGTAGTATGGAAACTGGTTCATATTTATTAGCAGGAACAGATGGTTCTGATGAAACTTTTGCATCAACTGCACATGGTTCAGGAAGAACTATGTCTCGTTCACAAGCTAAAAGAGAAGTTAAAGGTGATGAGTTACAAAAAGATATGGAAAAACGTGGAATTTATGTTCATGCTGTTTCTACTAGAGTTTTAGCTGAAGAATCAGGTAAATCCTATAAAGACATTGAATTAGTTGTTGATTCTTTAGAAGCTGCTGGTATTACCAGGAGAGTAGTTGCTTTAAAACCGATTGGAAATGTTAAAGGATGAGTATTGAAAACGGTTTAGTTTACGAATTTTCTTGCGATGTTAAAGAGCGATGGACCATGGGTATGCGTGTTTCTGTCCCTAAACTTTTAACTATGTTAGGCAAGGTATGTGAAAGAATACCTGGCTCACATTTTGTTGGTGAGAAATATGATGATCAAGATCATGGAGATTTACAAACAAAAGTTTCTTCTGAATATTGTATAGGGAGTATTCATGTAATAAACACTCTTTATCCTCACAAAGCTAGGGCAGAAACAAGAATTGAGATTCCAAAATTAGACATGTTTAGTGATTTATCTGCAAGAATATTCGGTGGGTTTAGGACGAGGTATGGTGGCAAAAATTTAATTGTTTCTCAAGTTTTAGATGGTGAAGAAAGTTTACACCCTTATCTTATTGTTGCTTAATAATTCTATTAAAATAATAAAGAAAAAAAGAAAAAAAAATTAACTTTTTGCTGCTGTAAACACTGCTCGTAATGCAACTATAATGGTTGCTGGAACAAATAGTGTTAAAATGCCACGTAAAATGTTAGCAATTGCTGGAGCAACACTTTCAAAGACACCAACTTGAACACCTAGGAAAGATACTAAAACTAACACTGTTCCTGACATCAAAAAACCTGATGCTTCTTTTACACTGATGTTTAATAGTCCTACAACAATACCTAGAAGGAATACTGCCCATAACATTTGTCCTTGGTAAGCTCCTGTGAAACCTAATCCAAGTAGCACTGCTAATACTAAACCTACAAGAAATGACCAACTTCCTACTAAATGAGCTGTATCTCTTTTTGGTTTTCTTACACTTTTTCTTTTTGCCATAATTATCACCTCTTTTTTACTGATAGGATGTAAATTTTAATGGTTTATATTGGTTATGGTTTGTTGTTTATAAGCAAAACATTAATAAACCGTCTATTTACTTCAATTTTATCCTCCCTTAGTTCAGTGGTTTAGAACGCTCCGCTGTAGAGGAATTCGCTGTTGTGAAATGCTACTAAGCTATGATGATCAACAGTCAGCGGTTACGGAGAGATCCCCGGTTCGAAAGAGTCACTGCGTTCGTTTATTCGTTCGTTGTACTTACGAATTTCCGGGAGGGGGGACTCGGGATTGAGTGCTTACTCAGTCCCATTTTACTCTTAAAACAACACTTTTATAACCTCCTCTCAGAAAGCTTTATAAACAGACCCTAGTTTTATCCTGGAAATGGCAGGGCGCGGTTACACTTTTCTAAATTTGTTAGTAGAAAGAGTAGATTGCATGCTGTCATATTAATGCCCTGGTAGTGTAGTTCGGCCTAGCATGATGCCCTGTCGAGGCATCGACCCGGGTTCAAAATGAGGTTGGTGAATACACAATCACAATGAAAGTCCCGGCCAGGGCGTTTTACCACAAATGGGCCGGTAGCTCAGCCTGGTAGAGCGCTTGACTTTTACGTTAAGCGAGACCCAAAAAAGTTTGGGACTTCCTTAGGGAAGCTATCAAGTGGTCGAGGGTTCAACTCCCTTCCGGCCCGCTCATAATCAAATACAAAATGACTGCAAAAACACACACATTGGTACCAAAGCATACTAAAGCGAGTGATGCTGAGAAAAAGCGTGTATTAGCAGAGCATAATATCAGTGTATGGCAATTGCCAAGAATTTCTCAAGAAGATCCAGCAATTTTGGCATTAAAAGTTGAAGTTGGAGATGTTATTAGAATTGAGAGAGAAAGTAGAACTGCAGGGAAAGCAATTTATTATAGGGTGGTTATGGAATAAATGGATAAATCAATTTTAATTAAAAAATACTTTGAAGAAAAGAAATTTGTTGAAAGTAACATACAGTCTTTTAATCATTTGTTAGAAAAAGGATTGCAGAAAGTTATTGAAGAAAATAAAGAAGCAGAACCTGCAATAATTCCACACAATATTGAATCATTTAAAATTAGGTTTGGTAGAATTAACATCGGTAAACCAGAAGTAACAGAAGCAGATGGTTCTAAACGTCCAATTTATCCTATGGAAGCAAGATTGAGAAAGATTTCTTACTATGCTCCTATTTATCTTGAAGTTAGCACATACATTAATGATGTACAACGTGAAAATTTTGTTGCTGAAGTTGGTAAATTACCAATTATGCTAAAAAGTAAATTTTGTAACTTAGATGGATTGTCACGTGAAGAATTAGTTAAAAAAGGTGAAGATCCTAGTGATCCTGGTGGATATTTTATCATTAACGGAACTGAAAAAGTAATAGTAACTGTTGAAGATTTAGCGGCTAACAATTTTATGGTAGAATTAGATTCTTCTAAAAATTTTATGGGAAGATTTTTTGCATCAGCAGGATCATACAAAATCCCTCACATAATTGATCGAAGAAAAGATGGTGTATACCAAATGTCTTTTACAAGAGTAAAAAATATGCCAATGGTTGTAGTATTGAAAGCTTTAGGTATGGTAAAAGACGAAGAAATTATGAAAGCAATTTCTAAACAGAAACAGTATGAAGAAGTATTGTTAAATCTTTTAGAGTTTGTAGATCTTAAAACACAAGATGATGCTATTGATTATATCGGAAAAAGAATAGGAATTACACAATCTCGTGAAATTAGAATGGAAAGAACAAAAGAAATTCTTACCAGATTTTTATTGCCAAATTTAGGAACTGAAGCTAATGTGCATGAAGTAAAAGCTAAAAACATTTGTAAAATGTGGAAAAAGTATCTTGAAGTAAGTTCTGGGGCAAGAGTATTAGATGATAAAGATCATTACATGAATAAAAGATTAAGATTAAGTGGTGATTTATTGCTTGATTTGTTCAGAGTAAACTTTAAAGTTTTAGTAGGGGACATTTTGTATAACTTTCAAAGAATAATTAAACGAGGGAAATTACCTTCTATCCGTGTTATTATTCGTGATAAATTGTTAACTTCTAGATTGTATTCTGCAATGGCAACCGGTGAATGGGTTGGCGGTAGACAAGGGGTTAGTCAGAGAATGGCAAGAACAAATTTCCTTGACATGGTATCACACTTACAACGTGTTGTTAGTCCTTTGTCTAGTGCACAGGAAAATTTTGAAGCACGTGCATTACATTGTACACATGTTGGGAGATTATGTCCTATTGAAACTCCTGAAGGAACTAACATTGGGTTAAGAAAAAACTTAGCATTATTAGCATCTATTTCTCAAAATGTTGATGATGCAGAGATTATAGAAAAAGTAAGATCATTAGGAGTGTCAGAATAATATGGCTGAAATTTACTTAAATAATAAATATCTAGGGACTGTTGATAATCCTGCTAGTTTTGTTGAAGATATAAAAGATTCAAGAAGAAAAGGTGATGTTTCCCAGTATGTTAATGTACATCTAAATGAACAAACTGATGAAGTACGTTTATTTAGTGATGCAGGAAGAACACAACGTCCATTAATCATTGTAAAAGAAGGTGTTTCGTTATTAACAGAGAAACATATTGAACAATTAGAGCAAGGCGAAATTACTTGGTTAGATTTAGTTAGACAAGGAGTAATAGAATATATTGATGCGGCTGAAGAAGAAAATGCATTAGTAGCATCTATTGAAGAAGATATGACTCCTGAACATACTCATTTAGAAGTTTCACCAGGTGCTATTAGTGGTATGGCAACTGCACTGGTTCCATTTGGTAATTATAATCAGTCTTCACGTTTAATTATTGGAAGTAAAAATCAAAAACAATCACTTGGATTTTATGCTGCAAATTATCATATAAGAATGGATATGGATTCTAATCTTTTACATTATCCACAATTTCCTTTAGTAAAAACTAAAATTCACGATGTAGCAGAGTATGATCAACATCCTTCTGGACAAAACATGGTTGTAGCAATTATGTGTTATGATGGATATAACATGGAAGATGGTGTGATATTAAACAAATCTTCTGTTGAAAGAGGTTTAGCACGAAGTACTTATTTTAAGCCGATTAATGTTTCTGAATTACGTTATTCTGGTGGGTTAATGGATGAAATTTCTGTTCCTGATAAAGATGTTAAAGGTTACAAAAGTGAACATGATTATCGTTTCTTAGAAGAAGATGGAATTGTTTATCCCGAAGCTAAAGTTTGTGAAAGTGATGTAGTTATTGGAAGAACTAGTCCACCTCGTTTTTTAAGTAGTTTAGATGAATATAATTTATCTGCAGTGGTTAGAAGAGAAAGTTCAGTTTCATTAAAACATGGTGAAAGAGGAGTTGCTGACTTTGTAGTTTTAACAGAAAATGAAGAAGGAAATAAATTAGTTCAAGTAAGATTACGTGAAGAACGGCGGCCTGAAATCGGGGATAAATTCACATCTCGTCACGGACAGAAAGGTGTAACAGGTATGTTAATTCCTTCTGCAGACATTCCATTTTCAACTTCGGGAGTTGTACCTGATTTAATCTTTACTCCACACGGAGTAACGTCTAGGATGACAGTATCTCATTTATTAGAACTGTTAGGTGGGAAAGTAGGTGCATTATCTGGAAGATTAGTTGACGGTACATTATTTGAATCAGAAAAAGAAGAAGTTTTACGTGATGAATTATTACAATCTGGATTTAGAGAAGACGGAACTGAATCATTTTATGATGGAAGAACAGGGAAAAAAATGTTAGCTAAAATTTATGTAGGTAACATGTATTACTTAAGATTAAGACATATGGTTGCTAATAAAATGCAATCTCGTGCAAGAGGTCCAATCCAATTACTAACAAGACAACCTACTGAAGGTAAAGCTAAAGAAGGTGGGTTACGATTAGGAGAGATGGAGAAAGATACTTTCATTGCACACGGTGCATCACTTTTATTGAAAGAAAGATTTGATTCTGATAAAGTTCAAGTTCCTGTATGTACACAATCTGGATTAATTGGATATTATGATGCAAGAAAGAAACAATTAATTTCACCAATGTTAGGAGAGGATGCTGACATGGCTTATGTTGAAATGAGTTATGCATTTAAATTGTTACTTGATGAATTAAAAGCTATGGGTATATATCCCAAACTAGTATTGGAGGACAAGTATTAAAATGAAACAACACTTTGTTCACAAAAAAATTAGTAGTATTCAGTTTGGTTTATTTTCACCTGCACATGTGAAAAAAATGGCTGCAGCAAAGATCGTTACACCAGAACTTTATGATCGTGAAGGATATCCTGTTGATGGTGGGTTAATGGATCTTCGTTTAGGAGTTATTGATCCTGGATTAGTTTGTAAAACTGATGGACTTAAGCTTAAAGAATCATTAGGTCATTTTGGATATATTGAACTTGCTAGACCTGTAATTCATATTAATTTTGTTAGACAAATTCTTGATTTGTTAAGATGTACTGATCCTCACACTGGAGAATTATTAATCCCTCCTGCATTAATTAAGACACATCTTGAAAAAATTGAACAAAAAGGACAAGAAGGTTTTGAAGAACGGCGAAGATTTATTAAAGCTATTGTAAGAAAGATTGCTGCTAAAAATAAAAATATTACTGGTGATAAAGTAGAAAAAATTAAACTGGAAAAACCGTATAATTATTATGAAGGTGATAGGAGATTAAGTCCTATTGAAATTCGTGCTTGGCTAGAAAAAGTTTCTGATGAAGATGTAAAATTATTTGGTTTTGGGGATAATATTCGTCCTGAATGGATGGTATTGACAGTCTTAGCAATTCCTCCAGTAACAATGCGACCAAGTATTACTTTAGAATCGGGTGAACGTAGTGAAGATGATTTAACTCACAAATTAGGAGACATTGTTAGAATTAATCAAAGATTATTTGAAAATATTAATGCTGGTGCTCCAGAAGTTATTATTGAAGATTTATGGGACTTGTTACAGTATCACGTGACTACTTTTTTTAACAACGCGGTTGCACAATTACCTCCTGCAAGACATAGAGGTGGACAGGTATTAAAAACTCTAGCTAACAGAATAAAAAGTAAAGAAGGACGTATTAGATATAACTTAGCAGGAAAACGTACAGACTTTTCTGCACGGACAGTTATTTCACCAGATCCTTTAATTGGATTAAATGAAGTTGGAGTTCCTGAAAAAATTGCAATGAACTTAACTGTTCCTGAAAGAATTACTTCTTGGAACAAAGAGTATCTATTAAATTATGTTAAAAATGGTCCTAAACAGTACCCTGGTGCAAATTATATTCTTAAACCGGACGGTAGAAGAAAAGTAATCTCTAATGAAACTAAAGATGAAATTTTGGAAGAATTAGAAGAAGGTTACATTGTAGAAAGACACTTAATTGATGGTGATATTTCATTATTTAATCGGCAACCTTCATTACACAGAATGAGTATGATGTGTCATCTTGTTAGAGTTTTACCAGGAAAAACTTTTAGATTGAACCCTTCAGTTTGTAACCCTTATAACGCAGATTTTGATGGTGATGAGATGAACTTACATCTTCCACAAACAGAAGAGGCAAGAGCAGAAGCAAAAATTTTAATGTTAGTAGAAACACAACTTATTAGTCCAAGATACGGTTTAAGTGTTGTAGGTTGTATTCATGATGGAATTACTGGAAATTATTTATTAACAAAAGAGCTTGTTTTAGCAAAAAATGAAGCTGTTGATTTATTGTTTAATTGTGGTGTAACAGATTTCAGTTCATTACCTAAAAAAGATAAGTTAGATGGTAAAGAAGTATTTTCTATGTTATTACCTCGTGACTTTGATTTTATTGGTAAAGATCGTGGTGGAAATGCTGTGAAAATAACTAAAGGTATGCTGAAGTCTGGTTTGATGGATAAAGCAAACTTAGGTGAGGAAAGTGGTTTATTATTACGGAATGTTTTTGAGAAATATGGTCCTTCTGCAACAGCAGATATTTTAGGAAAAATATCTCGATTAGGAACAACAGTTTTAGCAAGACGTGGTTTTACTGTTGGTATTGGTGATATGGACTTGTCAACTGAAACTCATCAGGAAATTAGAGATGCAATCAATAAAGCGGAAGAGAACGTGAAAAAATTAATCATACAATTCTCTGAAGGAAAATTAGAAGCATTACCTGGAAGAACTATTCAAGAAACATTAGAATTAAAAATTTTAGAAGTGTTGAACAGATCTAGAAATAAAAGTGGAGATATTGCAATGAGACAAGTGCGTGAAAGTAACGCATTAACTATGGCAAAATGTGGTTCTCGTGGTAATTCATTAAACATTGCACAAATGACTGCAATTGTTGGTCAGCAAGCTTTACGTGGAAAACGGATTGAGAAAGGGTTTTCTGGAAGAACATTATCCTACTTTAAGAAAAATGATCTTAGTCCTAAAGCAAGAGGGTTTATTAGAAATAATTTCAAGTCAGGATTAGCACCAAACGAATTTTTCTTTGGAGCAATGACAGGTAGAGACGCTTTAATGGATACTGCTTTACGTACACCTAAATCAGGTTATTTATATCGTAGATTATCAAATGCAATGCAAGATTTGAAAGTTGATTATGACGGTTCTGTTCGTGATGCAGCTGGAAAAGTTGTACAATTTGCTTACGGTGAAGATAATCTTGATGTTTCTAAAACAACAGGTGGATCATTAGATATTCAAAAAATTGTACATCAAGTAGTGGGGGAAGTAAAATGAAACATGCTGATTTAATTAAAGAGTATGAAAAAGATTTGCCTTTAGCGGTACTTGATGAAATTAGTGCTTTAATTCCTACAAGCGCAACTAAACCTCAAGTTAAGAAGATTGTTGAAGAAACAATTTTGTTATATAAACAAGCTAGAGTGCATGCTGGTGAATGTGTAGGATTAGTTTCTGCTGAAAGTATTGGTGAACCAGGAACACAGATGACATTGAACACATTTCATTTTGCTGGTGTTGCAGAAATGAACATTACTACTGGGTTACCTAGGATTATTGAAATTTTTGATGCGAGAAAAACTATTAAAACTCCTATGATGGAAGTGTTTTTGAAAGCTCCTAACAATAAAGATATTGAAAAAGTTAGACAATTTGCTTTACAAATTAAAGCTACTATTTTAGATGAGTTAGTTGCCGAGTATGCTATTAACATTTTTGATCAAACTTTAATTTTAAGATTACATAAAGAATTAATGGCTGATTATGGTTTAACTGAAAAAGATTTATTGAAATCATTAAAAACAAGAACTAAAGGATATAATGTTTCTTCTGGTGATGGAGAAATTTCATTTACACACAAAGGTAAAGCTGAAGAAATAAAAGAACTTTATATTTTAAAAGAAAAAATTAGAGCAGTAAAAATGAAAGGGATTAAAAAAATAACTCAAGTTCTTCCAGTAAAACGTGGAGATGAGTATATTGTTTTAACTTCTGGAACTAATCTTTCTGATGTTCTTGAATTACCTGAAGTTGATCCTACTAGAACGTTTAGTAACGACCTTTATGAAGTTAGAGCGGTTTTAGGGATTGAAGCTGCAAGACAAGCAGTGATGAACGAAGTTTTCAAAGTTATTGAGTCACAAGGTTTAAACATTGATGTAAGACATATCATGTTAGTTGCTGATATTATGTGTGTTTCTGGAGAAGTAAAAGGGATAACTCGTTATGGAATTGTAAGTGAAAAAGCTTCAGTTTTAGCACGGGCAAGTTTTGAAACTCCAATTAAACATTTAGTTAATGCTTCATTAGAAGGTGAAGTTGATAAATTAACTTCTGTTGTTGAAAATGTAATGATGAATCAAGCAGTTCCTTTAGGAACTGGTTTACCTGGTTTGGTAACAAAGATGAAATAGGTGGAAATAGTATGGCTAAGAAAAAACAAGAATCTCCTGAAATTCAAGAACTAAAAAAGTATTTGCAAGATGGTAAAGCAATTTGTGGTAGAGACCGTGTAGAGAAGGCATTGCATGCAGGGACTTTACAAAAAATATATGTTTCAAGTAATTTACCTAACATGGAAGAATTAGCAAAGTATGCTAAACTTGCAAATGTTGAAATTATTTCACTAGCGCAAGATAATGAAGAGTTAGGTTTGCTTTGTAAGAAAAACTTTTTTGTTTCCATTGTTGGAGTGCAAGTATAGAAATTGGCAAGAATGAAGCTTGATAGGGATGCAATGGGCATGTCTTTAGTTGTTGAGCGGATTATGAAAGTTCCGATAAAAGATTGTTTCTGTAGTAATGATACTGCTTATTGTATTGTTCCGGCTGCTTTGGTTGGAAAAGCTGTTGGTAAAGGTGGAATTACAATTAAAAAAGTTCAAGAAAAAATAGGAAAAAAAGTTAGAGTTGTTGCTTACAGTGAACACTTACAAGAGTTCATTAAAAATTTCATTTCACCATTAACTGTACAAGAAATTGTTTTAGAAGATGGGGTAGTTTATTTACGAGATCCTTATAGAAAAACAAAAAGTTTATTAATAGGCAGAGAGGGCAGAAACTTAACTTTACTTAATCGGGCTGTAAAGCGCTTTTTTCCGGTAAATGAAGTGAAAGTTGAATAATATGGCAAAGAAACCACGAGGATTAGGAGCTGCAAAAAAACTACAAAAACGTAGAAAAGCTAATAAGCAGCAAAATAGGACAAAGTTAAAAAGAAAAGTTGATCCTTTAGCAGGTTCATCTCAAGCTAAAGCTATTGTTCTTGAAAAATTACAAATTGAAGCTAAGCAACCTAACTCTGCAATGAGAAAGTGTGCAAGAGTACAATTAGTAAAAAATGGAAAACAAATTACAGCTTTTATGCCAGGTGATGGTGCTCAGAAACTGATTAATGAACACGATGAAGTTATTGTTGAATGTATCGGTGGAAAAATGGGTAGAGCAAAAGGAGATATTCCTGGTGTGAGATGGCAAGTATTAAAAGTTAATGATCAAAGTTTAAATGCATTATTACATGGTAAATTGGAGAAAGCAAGACGATGAGTGAATTAAAATTTTTTAATCGATGGAGTGCAGCAGGGATTGCAGTAGCTGATCCTGGATTGGTAAGATATATCACTCTTGAACCAAGAATTATTCCTAAAACTGGTGCTCGTTATGCTGGAAACAGATTTCATAAAAGTAATGTTTCTGTTGTTGAACGTCTTGTTACTAAAATGATGAATTCAGGTCATAAAGCAAAGAAACACTTCATGAGTTCTGGACATAACACTGGTAAAAAAACTCTTATTCTTAAAGTTGTAGAAAAAGCATTAGAAAGAGCTGAAACTCAACTTAAACAAAATCCTATTGCAATTCTTGTTAAAGCTGTAGAAAATGCAGCTCCTAGAGAAGAAGTAATTGCTATTGAATATGGTGGTGCACGTTATCCAAAAGCAGTTGAAGTTGCACCTCAACGAAGAGTAGACTTGGCATTACGACACATGACTCAAGGAGCATATCAAAAGTCTTTTAATAAAAAAACTAAAATTGAACAAGCATTAGCTGCAGAGATTATTGCTGCATATCAAAGTTCTGGTAAATCAGCTGCTATTGCTAAGAAAAAAGACTTAGAAAGACAAGCTTCAAGTAGTAAGTAAATTCATTAGAATGAGCTTAGTTGATAAAGTTTGGAAATTAAATGCTTCTTTTATGGGTATTGTTTGTTTAATATATGGTGCTTCTTTAGGTCTGAAAGCTAATATGGTTAATGAAGCTCATGAAGCTTTAGCTGAACAAACTGTTTCTAATTTGACTATTGGATTTGATGAAATGTATTGTGGAGAAAATGTGTATTGTTCATTTGATCATTTAGCTTCTCTTAATAAATTGCATAACATGTCGAAAAACTTTGCTGAACATTATGGTTGTACTTTTACTGGTCATTGGTATGCTACTCTCGATGGAGAAAGTACTTCGAATATGGAAGTTGGTTATGATGGATTTATAACTTGTAGAACGCCGTTTGTGGAGTTTAATTAGAATTCTTTGAGCAGTTAATCTCTTTTTAAATAACTAGAAGCTCTGTCTGAAAAATTAAAAGCTGTGTTTGCAATACCAAAACCATAATCTATTACTTTTTGTGAAGGAGTTCTTGAATCTGGAATGAATCTATTACTTCTTGGTTTTCTGTCATTATCTGATCTTCTGCTAAACTCTTTTGAAATATAATCAGTTGCTTTAAAAACAGCTGCTCCAAAAGATTCTACACGTCGTTGTCCGGGTTTGAGATTTTCTGTTCCCTCTACATGAGCATTAATTCTATATGTTAAACTTAAATCTTCTGTTTCTTTTCTTATTGTAGTCATTTATCTATATGCTCTATATGTTTTTTGAATCTGTACAAGAAGATGGTTTGTTTATAAGCGTTGCGTTTTTTGTGTAGATATGAAAGTATTTTTAAAAGAAGACAGATAATTCTCTTATATGATTATCTTAGGCGTAGAATTTACCGCACATACATTTGGAGTAGGGATTGTTACAGATAAAGGTAAAGTGTTAGCTAATATTTATGATTCTTATACTACTGACTCAGGTGGTATGCTTCCGGATGATGTTGTTGAACACCATAAAGAAGTATCTGAAAAGATTTTAGGAAGAGCATTACAAGAAGCTGAAGTTACTTGGGACGATATATCTATTATCTCTTATTCTGCTGGACCTGGGTTAGATCCAGCATTATGGACTGGTTATGAAATTGTTAAAAAATGGAGTGCTGAATATGCTAAGAAATTAGTTGGAATTAATCATCCTGCTGCACATTTAAGTATTGGAAAAATGTGGAATAAACTGCAAGATCCTTGTTACTTGTACGTTTCTGGGGTAAACACACAAGTTATTGTTTTTGAGGGAGATAAGTATAGAGTTATGGGAGAAACATTAGATATTGGTTTAGGAAATATGTTAGATAAGTTTGGTAGAACTATTGGATTAGGATTTCCTGCAGGGCCTAAAATTGAAGAATTAGCGTTAAAAGGTAAATATATTGCACTTCCTTATTCTGTTAAAGGAATGGATGTTTCGTTTTCTGGAATATTAACAAAAATACAGCAGTTATTTGCTAAAGGGATTAGTAAAGAGGATTTATGTTTTTCTTTACAAGAAACTTGTTTTGCTATGGCAACAGAAGTTACTGAAAGAGCAATGGCACACACTAACAAGAAAGAATTAGTATTAGTTGGTGGAGTAGGAGCAAATAAACGATTTTGTAGCATGTTACAGCAAATGTGTAAAGATAGAGGTGCAGTATTTTGTAACGTTCCTATGTCGTTAGCCAGAGATAATGGTGCTATGATTGCCTGGGAAGGTTATTTACGTAGAAATGAAAGTGGAGACATTAAAGTTAATTCTCATTGGAGAATTGATGAAATTTAGAATTTTATATGATAAATCAATATAAACACAACTTGATTAAAAAATAAATCTGTATTCAAAAGTAACATTTATAACCTAACTAACATTTTTTAACTGATGAAAAAGTTTGTATTGTTTCTACTCATAATAGCACTATTTTCTGTATCTTTAGTTCAGGCACAAGAAGTATATCAACTTCCATTATTAGCAGTACATGAAATAGGTGATGATTTAGTTGGAAGTTCTGCTGAATTATTACTAGAACTTAGACCTGGGAGTGGAAGAGTATTTTTAGAAACAAAACCTTTAACAAAATTGGATACGCAAATTTCTACAAGATTTGCAAATGATGTTGCATGTAACCAGTTTAATTTACCATGTGATAAATTTGATTTTATTTATACTATTAATGCACAATCTAACATTATTGGTGGACCATCTGCAGGAGCTGCATTAGCAGCATTAACAACAGTTGCAGTATTAGATTTACCATATGATAATAATATTGCTGTAACTGGAACTATTAATTCTGGTGGAACCGTCGGACCTGTTGGAGGAGTAAAAGAAAAATTAGAAGCTGCAGCAAATGCTGAAATGAAAACAGTTTTAATTCCCGCAGGTGCAACTGCCTATAAATTTCTTGATAACACTACTATTGATTTATTAGAGTTTGCAGTGAATAACTTGACAATTACTGCAGAGGAAGTTAAAGATTTAGATGATGTTTTATTTATTTTAACCGGAGAAATGTTAAGGCCAGAAGTTGCTGATTTAACTGAAGATGGAGTATACACAAAAATTATGGAAGGGTTACAAAGTTCTCTTTGTGAAAGATCTGAAAGAATTAAAGCAAAAATCCTAGAAGAGGAAGTAACAATAACAAGTAATGCTTCTGAAGCAATTAAAGAAAGACAAACTGAAGCTGCTGCAGCTCTTGCTCAAAAAGATTTTTATTCTGCAGCGAGTTTTTGTTTTAATGCAAACATTCAGTTAAAAACTGCTTATTATAATCAAATTCCAATTCCTTTAAACGCTTTTAATTCGTTAGGAAAAAGAGTAGATGCTTTAGAAAGAAAAGTTTCTTCTGAAGAAATTACTACTATAAGTGATTTACAAACATTGATGATTGTAAAAGAAAGGTTACAAGATGTTAGAGAACAAATAATCGCAGTAACAGAAAGTGGATTGAATAATGAAGAAAAAGCTAATATTTTAGCTTATGCAGAAGAAAGATATTATTCTGCTCTTTCTTGGATGCAGTTTTTTGAAATGGATGGAAAAAATGTTGTTATTAATGATGAACTGTTAGCTGCATCTTGTTCACAAAAAATTTTTGAAGCAGAAGAGAGACATCAGTATGCACGATTGTTCTTGGGAGATTTTCCATTAATTAACATTCAAGAAAAGATAATCTCTGCACAAAATGCTGACACTGCTAAAGAATATGCATTATGTTTAATTACTGCATCACAAGCAAAAGCTGATGCAAACGCAGTGTTAAGTTCTTTTGGAGTAAGGGAAGAAATATTCAATGAATTTTTAGAAGGAAAACAACAAGCTGTTGAAAGAGAAATTGCTAGAAACAGTGCAGAAGGAGTTTTTCCAATATTAGGATATTCATATTATCAATATGCAAACTCATTATCAGAAGATGATTTTACACCTTTAGTGTATTATGAATATGCATTAGAAATGAGTGACTTATCAATATATTTCCCTGAAAAAGAGTCAAGAATAGTTAATTTACGAAATGTTGAATTATCTCGTTGGTTAATTTTTGTAGAAGGATTGGTAGTAGGAATTATTATTGGCATTATAATTTTTAGTTTATTCTTTAGATATTATAGAAAAAAATATTCTAGAAAATAAGGATTAAAAACCCCTCACCAACCCGAAAGCTGGCTTGGGGAAAAAGAGGTGATAGATGTTTAAATCTCATTTGCGTTAGTCATATATAAAGTTTTCGGTAATTTTAGTATTCTTGAGTAGTGACTTATGGTCTTGGGAGATTTAAAAATTCATTTATATTTCTAATGTACTTGGAAAAGCAGATATTCCAGAATTGTAGATAAATGAGTGGTTGATTATAAAGTTCAAGGTCTTGGTAAAAAGATTAAGTTCGGAATAGCCAAAATGTTTTTAAGATAGGGCTGTTTTTAAGTTGAAATGAAGCTTTTAATAGGATTATTTTTAATTTTAAGTATTGTGTTAGTAGGCTGTGCTCCTAACTTATCTGGCGGAACGGTTACGGTAACTGTTAATGATACTGAAATTGTTGAAGATATTGTTGAAGATGTAGTAATTGAAGAACCTACTGGACCAGTTTCTGAACAACATTTAGTTATGATAACTGATGATGGTTTTGAACCTAATGAAATTACTATTGATGTTGGTGATACTGTTACTTGGGAAAATGTTCGTTCAAAATCTCCTACTAAAGCTATTGTAATTGGTGTACATAGTTGTAACAAAGTTAAAAGTAAAATTTATGATACAGGAGATTCATATTCTTTTACTTTTGAAGAAACAAATGAAGAATGTACTGTTGTTGATGGAGTATATGAAACAATGGCTCCAATGACCGTTGTAATACAGTAATTGTTATATATTTGTTCTTATCGTTTAATTTTATGATTTCTGAAGGAGAAAAACGTTTAAGTTATGCTAATGAGTTAAGTGAAGTTTTGGCGCCATACATAGATAGTTTATTGTTAGTTGGTTCTGTGGCATATAACTCAGAAGCGGTTACAACTGAGTCTGATTTAGATTTGGTTGGAATTGTAGATTTTAAAAGAAATTTACCTGCGATTACTCGTATTCAGCAACGTTTACCTGTAGAAGTTCAATTAAATCATTTACGTTATCTTAAACTTGGTCAAGCGAACATGTACAGTCTTGTTTGGAATAATGATGATTTTCAAATTGGTTTACACTTATGGGGAAAAGATGTTTTAGAAAATGTTGTAGAATTAACTGGGCCAAATAAATATTTTAAGTCAACAGTGAAAGATGTTTCTACACATGAACGATTAATTAGTCCAACTGGAAAAGAATATGTTATACAATCAAGAGTAGAACATACTGATGGTACAATTCTTGATGTGTGGCCATGTAAAACAGAAAATGCTGAAGTATACTTTGGGACACAAGTAAGAAATCTTTTGCTTAGACCTAATGTTTTGTATGATTCTACAAGAAATATAGAAACACAATTGACTAAATTTAAAAATCATTTATTACATAAAATTGCAACAACTTATGAAAGACCAAAAACATTGGATTTGGCAATAGGTTTACCTGAAAGAATACAAAGTAAACTTCCAATT
>JABHXC010000046.1 GCA_018657475.1 Candidatus Woesearchaeota archaeon | reverse complement strand
TTTGTTATTCTTCCATTTTTACCTAATCAAGCTTATGGACCTTTTGGTTTATTTAACCCATTTGTTGTTTGGTTAATGGTCGTATTCATTTCAGGGATTGGATTTGTTGGATACATTTTAATGAAATGGTTTGGTGAAAAAGGTATTGAATTAGCTGGGATTCTTGGTGGTTTAGTTAGTAGTACTGCAACAACAACAGCTTTTGCTGAAAGAAGTAAAAAATCTAAGAAAATTGTACATTCATTAGTTCTAGGTGTAATTTTAGCTAACGCAATTATGTTTCTTAGAATCTTAATTGAAGTTTCAGTGTTAAACAAGAAGTTATTTTTACCCTTAGCGTTTCCTTTAGTTACTTTGTTTGTTTTAAGTTTATTATTTGCATATTATCTCTATAAAAAACAGAAAAAGAATGTAAAAGGAAACATTCATTTAGATTCACCATTTACATTAAAACCAGCATTAAAATTTGGTTTATTTTTTGCTTTAATCTTAGCTTTAGTTAAATTGGCTGAGGTTTATTTTTCTTCTTCAGGAGTTTATCTAATTAGTTTCATTTCTGGTTTTGCTGATGTTGATGCGATAACTGTTTCATTATCACAGTTGGCTGGAGGTTCTTTAAGTTTAGTTACTGCTGAAAAAGGTATATTGTTAGCTGCAATTACTAACATTGGAGTTAAAGGTGGAATTGCTTACTGGTTTGGTAGAAAAGAATTTGGTAAATTGATATTAGGTTTCTTTAGTGTGTTGATTGTAATTGGTTTATTGTTTTTCTTTTTGGTTTAGATGCACAAAGATTTAAAAAGTACATTTTGTGATTTTTATTGATGGATATACATGCATATTTAGAAGGGATTAAAAATTGTCCAGATAAAATGATTACTTGGGAAACTAAATTTGGTAGACAATATACTTCTCACCAACTCACTTATGATTTTGGAATTAAAGATAATTGCCCTATTTTGTTAAATTGTGATTATGAACAGCTTGTTCAGGCTTTACTGTCTGCACCAAACGATGAATTTTCTCATAAATATGATTTAATTGAGATAATTGTAAAAGACAAAAAAGAGTGGGTTAAAGTTAACGAAGAAATTGAAGATGGAGAACGTTATGCTCAGTTTCGACAAGAAGGGAATTTATTTCAGGGTATTGAACATTATTTTAAGTTTGTGCCTGGGCCTGTCAAGTTGCAAGTTACAAATTATCAAAGAGGTGATTGGCATTGTATATTTGAACCACATGCTTCAAGACAAATGTTGGACTACAATGTATGTGCGTTTTTGCAACCAAGAGGAACATTTGGACCGATGAAAACATTTGAAGCATTAGCAGCGGTAGTTACTGACTTTTGTGAATATGCAATTAAAAATGATCTTTCATTGTGTTTACCAAGATCAATGCCAGAACATGAATCAGATGATTATTCACAAGTTATTTATTTTGATCCATAAATACTTTAGAAAAATTCAATTTTAGGATCTTCTTTTTCTTCTTTCTTTTCAACTAAATCTAAGAATGCATTAAAATTTGGAGCTGTATCTTCAGCATTTTGTTCTGTTGGAGTTGAACCAAACATATTCATCATATTTGTTGTATCAACTTGTGGTGTTGGTTCTGTGGTTTGTATTGATGTTTGTTTACCTTCTAACATATGTTGAAGAACTTGCATCACTTTACGAATATCTTCATGAGAATCTTCTTTTGTATCTATAGTTAACTTCATCTATCAAGTTTAGAAAAGGTTTGAGGTTTATAACTTTTTCTCTGAAGATTTAAAATAAATAACTGCCTGGTTTTAGTTAGTTTTAAATATCTCCAAAATTTATTTATAATCAATATGAAAAAAGAGTTAGTGTTTACACTATTAATAATCCTAATTATTGCTATATCTGGTTGTACTCAACAATTTTCAGATGAAGAGTTAGATGCTGATTTGGAAGAGTTATCGGATGAAGAGTTAGAAGTTGCTTTAGAAGAAGATTCTGCTTTAGCCGGACAAGCTTACTCTAGATTTTCATCAAAACGAGCAGCAAAAGTGCGTAGAGCCAGAAATTCAGCAAGTAGAGTTAACTGGCTTGATTGTTCTGAAGATGATGGAGGTAACTCTCCGCACCAAGCTGGCGAAGTAACTTATACATATTCTTATCAAGGTAGAGAAAGAACAAGAAGTAAAACTGATCGTTGTTCAAGTAACAACGAAAAATTGTATGAATATTATTGTAAAAGCCGAACTAAGTATGGAAGAATGACTTACACTTGTGCTAATGGCTGTGAAGATGGTGCTTGTGTAGTAGTAGAAGAATGTTCTGATAGTGATGGTGGAGAAAATATTTATCAGAAGGGTGGAACTACTGGGTGTCAAGATGAATCATGTGAAACTATAATTGAAACTGTTGATTGTTGCAATTCTATTATTGGTGGAAGTTTTACTGGTTGTTCACCTACGGGAGAAGGAGTTGTGGAAGGGATTTGTGAAGATAATGTGGTTACCTCTCCCTACATAACTTGTCCTTCTGGTTGTCAAAATGGTGCTTGTCTGGAAAACAGAGACGGAGATTATGAATTAACCGTTGGAGATAAAGCAATTGCTGCAAATGGAGTAGGAATTGAAATTGTAGATATCCAGCCAGTGTATGATTACGGTTTTTCCATTTTTGTCAATTTCTTTATTGGAAATCAAAAATTAAATTTTAGACCTTATAAGTTTAGAACTAGTAGAGATAGTGAATCTAATTTTAATGTGATTAAAGGAATTAAAGTAAACTATTACACAACTATTGATATGAGAGAAGGGAAAGGTTATGCAAAACTTATTGAAAGAGATGGAAAAACATACATTAAGATTAATCTTGAATCTATTGAAGAGGGCCCTATAACAAGTTGTCACGATCTTGTTAACTTATGCTTAGAGAAGGGTAATAGCACAGATAAATGTAACAAACATTGTATTGAGGAAGCTACAAACGGAGAAGTATCTTTTACTGAAGATAATTTCTTGTTAATACTTCCTGAAGAACTTGAAGAAGTGGGAGATGTGATTTTGCACCAAATGCAACAATGTTTTGGAGAAGGTCAATCATTTCTTCCAATATCACCCTTTTTAGACAAGATCCTATTAAGATTTTTTTACGGTTCTAATTCAGTTGTTACGACTAGTGGATTTGGTGTATATTGGCCACTTAGTTATTCTGAAAACGTAAGCGAAACAGTTGATTATTTAAATGGCCGGTTTACTTTTAATGATGAATGCTCGGATAATACTCTTGCGCATGAGTTAACACATTATATGGAGAATAGTGTTGCAACAAATTCTTTTTATGGTGAAGGTATTGCAACTTATATGGCAGAACAAGTCGCTCCTGATGATTATCCAATTAATTGCTATGATGAAGGATGGTCTTCAGAGAGTTACAAAGCTAATCGGATGCAACGTAGTTGTTTTGGTGACTGTTTTGAAGATTTTTATAAATCAAAAGAACAAATTTGGATTGCAGAATTTGCAACGCACAATTTTGAGAACGGAATTAACATAACTATTCAAAGTAGTGATTATCTTGGTGAACCAAAAGGAGATCAAATTACATTTTCTGTAAAAAACTCTACTGGTGAAGAAGTCATAACTGCGTTATCGGGTGATTTGTATGATAAAAATGGTTTGGTTTTACTCTTTCAGGGCTACTCCAGAGGTGCATTTTCATTTAGTTTGTTTTCTGATCCAGTTGAACCGGAACCTTGGTATTCTAAGTATAGTTGCAGAGATATTTGTGAAGTCCGTTTAGAGAATGATCAAGTTCGTTATGCTTACCCAGAAATGTATCTTAGTGTACCTTACTTTTATACCAATCAAATGTTTTACAATACTGGCAAATGCTTTTTTGAAATGATTGATGAAACTAACCATGAGTATTTGGTAGAATTATATCAAAGAGGAGAGGAATTAAGTACCACAGAAGGGGAGTTTTGTATCGGCAGAGAACTGAAAAATATTTTAGACAATGATGATTATGAACAATTACGGCAAAGATTTGGAGAGATTAATGATGATTGCTGGCCAACTGAAGGAAAATTGTTTCATATGAATAATGATTATTGGAATTAGAAATTAATTAGTAGATTTTTAATAAACAGCATTCTGGTTGTTTATTTTGCACATAATCAGGAATCATTTTAATGCAAAGCTGTTAATCTGAACACTCCAACATCAATGAATTTTACTGGCTTCTGATGATGCGAGAATTGAGCTTTAATTGGTAATTCATATTTCCATACTTCAGTTATAGTAAAGAGATTATCTTTTGCTACAGCGGCTACAAATGCTTCTGTAACTATCTTATGCATACTGTATACAAGTGGTGCTGATCTGAATGCTGTTTCTAAGAAAGGTTTGTCTGCATGTTTCTCTTTTGTACCAAAAGGTGGGTTTTGAATTACTAAATCAACTTCTTGATCAAATAAAGTAATATTTTCACAAATGAACGTTGCTTCTCCTACTTCATACTCTTCTTTTATCTTTTTGTAATTATTTTGAGATGTAGTTAGCGTTTTTCTGTCAATATCAAGAAAATAAACATGTTTTGCACCTAACAGTAATGCAGCTATTCCTAAAATTCCAGGACCGCAACCAGCATCTAACACTGTTTTTCCTGCAAGTTCACTTTGTAATGCTATTTGCCATAACCAATCAGCAGCAATATGTGATGGTGTAGCATATTGTTCTTGTTTTATTAATGGGTTTGAAAATGATTCTAACTTACTTAATTCTTGATTAAGATCTTTTACTGAACGGAATGACATAGTTAAGAAAATTGTTATGGGTAAATAAACATTTGGTTAAAGAATTATTCTTTCTGAAGGAATTTTTAAGTTACTTGTTGTATGATTGTTTGGTGAAAAATGTGTGACATTTGATATTGGAGAATGATTTCTTAGTTTTAGTTCAAGTATTGTTTTGTATCCATGACTTGCACAAAACATGGCAATAGGTGTTGCTGCGTCATTTAATCGTTGATAAGGGTGTACTGGGTTAAGTGTATCTCTCACTAAATCCATTAGTGGTGTAACTAGATTGTCTCTTGCATAAGGAATTAAAGTAAATTCTTCTGGCGGCCTATAAAGAATTTCATTGTTGTTATTGTCTTTTGCTGTTAAACTAAGATTAATTGGGGCGTAAATAATTGATTCTAAGCCTGGAAGTATCTTATTTGCTTCATCTTCAATTAATTCTACTTGAACTGTTTCAGCAGGAGTTTTCTTTAATCTATCTAGGAACTCTGGAATACTGTCTGGATACCATTCGGCTGATTTGCTCGGAGAATTAACAATAAACATATTTTGTTATAGAATTGGTCTTTTATTTAAAGTTACCTCTAAAAAGTAACAATTATGCTGTTTTATCTAAAGCTTCTTGTTGTGCAAGAAATTGTTGCGATAGTGCTATGTCAGCAATTAAATATTCTTTTAGACTTTTTAGAGCTTCTTGATATTCTGCTAAATATGTTCCATTATTGTTCATATATTCATCAAGGTAATCTCTATTTCTCATTGATAAATCTTTTTTTGTTATTAATATTAACTGTTGCCATTTACCTTGTTCAACTTCTAGTTTTAATCTAAGTGATGAGTTTTTGGGTAATTCTTTTACTGCTCTTTCTAGTTCTTTCATTAATGTTTGAAGTATTCTTACAATTTTATTTCTTTTTGAGATTACATTTGTTTGGGTAATACTTTTAATTTCATTTTGTAAATTTGGTAATTCCTCTAGTGCTTTGTTAACATATTGTAATTCTCTGTTTCCATGTTGCATTTCATTTAGAATTCTGTTACGTAATCTTCTTCTTCCTTTTGCGTATGTTGCCATTTTTACTTTTAATTATTTGTTTTCTTTTAAACTTATCGTGACACTAAGTAGTAGTATTTCTCGACGAGAAAAGTGTGTACTACTTTAAAGGAAAACTCTTACTAACTATTTTTTAGTAATTGTATTCTTCAAAACAGAAAGCTATTTAAACGATAAGAAAATAGTTTTTGTTGGGGTTGGTGGTAGAAACTCAGGAAGCAAATGTTGTTTTCTGGAGGACAGTTTTATCAAGAAAAGTGTTAGTAGATAGAGGTAGCTATGCAGCATGAAAAAACGTTTTGATCACATTCGATTTGCAATAGAAGAACATTTAAACTCTATCAATGAGAATTCTGCTGAGATACAATCTTTGTTTGATTATCTAAATAAAATTGATGTTAAATTGGATAAAATGGGGCAACGTTTAGATGAATTACAACTTAACGGTGTACGTAAACCTTTAGTTAGTCCTTTAGAAGAAAATGAAAAGAAAATATTCTTAGCGTTATACACTGAAGAGACTCCTTTATCTTACTCAGAGATCTCTGAGAGGGCAGGCTTGTCTCCACATTTAGTTATGGAAACAGCGTCTTTATTGCTACAAAAAGGTGTTCCTTTAAGACGATCTTTAGTAAATGGGCAAGTATTTTTACAATTAGATAGTCAATTTAAAGAATTACAGGCTAAGGAAAATTTAGTTAATTTGTCATTATCTTCTTTTATGTAAAATTATTTTTATGTCTTTCTTTTGTCTCTGTGTTGTGGTAAAATTAGAAAAGCTTAAAAACTATTAGCAAATGTTACAAATTAAACTTAAGATAATTGATTAAAATGTATATTTTAAAAACAATTAAGCAAAGATGACAAATATGAAAATAACTCCAAAAGATGTACCCTCCCTAGTTAGAATGGTTATTGGTGCAGCAATTGATGTACACTCATTGAACAAGGAAGATGCACTCATTGTTAGTGAGGGTAATGTTCCTTCGGGAGTGAGTGAATTAGATGCCATATGTCATAAAGTTGCTACTGATTATGATTTATCTCCCGGTGAGATTTATTCGGCTACAGGGGCAGGTAAATTTTCTGGAATGGAATATTTAGTAAGAGTTGATACAGAAGGAAAAATTGCTTTCATCTATCATCGACAACCCACGGGTATTGAGAAAAAAGTCACATATGACCCATTAAATGGTGATATTGATATAATTTTTAAATAATTTTCTTAAACGTAACACTTTATACAGAATGTGACATAAAATGTAATAAAATGTGTCAAAAAGGTAACATTTAAATAATTCGTTACGTTTTCTATCAAAAATGGTTCAAAAAAGTCATTCTCGTAGTCAGTTTCATTTAACAGAAGATCAAATTAGGCAATTAGTAAAACATACTGATAAGTTGCGTGATAAGGTGATTATCAAATTATTGGCCTATTGTGGTTTAAGGCGTTTCGAAGTAGCTAAAATAAAAATTGAAGATATTGATTTTGAAACTAAAAAAATTCAAATCAAAGGAAAGAAGGAAATTCACCGACTTGCGACTATATTCTCCGATCAACTCTTAGAAGATTTAAAGATTTATACCCAATATGTGCTTCAAGGGAAGAAAAGTGGCTATTTATTCCCCTCTGTGTCTTCTCTTAATGGCGAAGGTTTTATCGCACCTACTCAAATTAATAGAATTGTTGCAAAAGCTGGTAAAAGAGCACAATTACACAATCCTATTCCTGAATTAAAAAATATTAACCCACATATCTTACGACATAGTTGTGCAAGAATATTGAAAGATCGTGGTTTAAGTTTAGAAGTTGTACAAAGAGTTCTTGGGCATCTTTCATTTAAGACAACTATGGATTTATATGGTACTAAAAGTATTGGTGAAATGGATGACGAATTACGTGAAAAAGTAGGTGATGTTTTTGGATAAAACTTGCGATGTTTGATTAAATGTTTTTGTTCTGATATTTTTAGTCATTGGTTGTTATTTTTAGAAGTTTTGTTTTGAATGATTTAATAAATAGTTAAAACCATTATGTTTAAATTATTTAATCAATGACTAAATGTATTTTTTCAGAATGTTTCTTCTTTCATGGCCTGATGCTTCTTTAATTATTACAATTAGTAGAATTAAACCACCTAAAACTAAGAAAATTTCTGTCATTAATTTTGGTGCTAACCAAATATTTAGAAAACTAACAACTCCTGCAGCAACTAACGCTAAACTAAACAAAACTAACAAGAGAGTGAAGAAACTACCTCCACTTTCGTGTGATTTTGGTTTTTTATGTACAACTGGTTTTGCTTTTTCTTTACTCATCCTACATAACTTAATTTTTTATTTGTACTTATCTCTTCAGCTTGTTTTGTTTTTGAAACAATACCTTTTAACTTTTGTTCAAACATTTTTGCTTGCTTCAATAAAGGTCCTGTATCAACTTGTAAACCAGTATAAGCATCTAATGCTTTAATTATTTCTGCAGCGGCTTTACTGTCAGGCATATTACTTTTAGCCTCAGCAAACAATGCAATAATTGGTACTGATGATTGTTTTGCTAACAAAGCTCCAGTAACGCCAACTATAATGCCCTCCATTAATGGACTTGCTACTTGGTCTAATTTCTTTTTTAGTAATCCTTTCTTAGTTGAATAATAGAAAACTCTACTTGATCCAGGATTTGGAGAACCAACACCTTCTAAAGATACAATTTCTTTAGCAGCTAACTGTTTAGCTAAATCTTGAATGGCTGCAGCAACTTTCCATCCCATGTTTTTACCAACATTAATTGCATGGACAAGAACAATATTATATTTTTTATTATAATGAAATGAAATTGGTTCAATAACTTCATTTTGATGAATAGCAATCATTGCTGGAACATCGTCCATTTCAACAATCCCTATCTTTTCTGTATCTAAATGTTCCATTAAGAACTCAATTGCGATAGTTCCGATTAACCCAAATCCGGGAAACCCTTCAATGATTCTAACACCTTTCGGTTTTTTACTAAGAATTACTTTCATCTATTTTCACCTATTTTAGCTAATATTATGGTGTATTTAAGTGTTTCTCTTCAGTGAGGGACATGAATATTTTTATAGTTTACTTGTTCTAAGATATTTATGAAAATAACTAAGTCACAAAAGTTGATTTTGTATGCTTTAGGACATTTTTATAATCAATTAAATCAACCTTTAGCTAAACCATTAAAGTTACGCACATCAAAAATTGCTTTTATTACATTTCTTTTACATTCTTCTCTTGTAACAAAACAAGAACGTGCATTGTATAAAAATTTAGAGATATTAGAAAAGAAAAAATTGATATCTTATGAAAATAAAATGATTAAATTCTCTTCTAATGGTTTAGATATTTATGAAAAGATTAATTCTGAAATTGAACAGTTTGTTTTGTTAAAAGATTTTTTTAAGAAAGTTAAACCTAAAAGAAAATTACAGACTACAATTACACCTCAATAGTATAAACATATATTTCTCCCCAAGGGTTTTCTAAGTCAAGCATTTCTTTAACAGTAAGTTTTTCAAAGTGTCTTCTAAAAGGTCTCATAGAATTACCATGTGCAGAAATAGCAACATTAATTTTTTCACATTTCATTCTTTTCAAAAGATCTTTAATGAAACGATGAACTCTTTTTTCTACATCTTTTACACTTTCTCCGCCAGGAGGAGGAATGTCATAAGAACGATGATACAAATTATAAACAGTTTTTGCTACTGCACGCGAAAAATCGTCTCTAACTAATCTTGGAAGTTTACCATACTTTCCTTCAACACAAGATGCAATATCATTACCTATTTCTTGCTGGAACTCTTTATGACTTCTTCTTTGTAACTTACCATAATTTCTTTCAATTATTCTTTTGTCAAGAATTGTTTCTTTACATTCAGGATGATAATTTAGCACAACTTTTAATGTTTCTTCTGAACGAATTAAACCTGAATGATAGCCAATATCAATCTTTTTATGTTTTAGTTTCTTAGCTATCTTTTCTGCATTTGCACAGCCTTCTTCAGTCATGTGAGAATCTATTTGTCCAGTAAACCACTGGTGTTTATTGTAATAAGTTAACCCATGCCTAAATAAATAGATCTTTCTCTTCACCATCTTTTTAGTTTTATTAAAGAAATTAAGTTGATAAAGGTTCTGTTTTTACTTTATTGATGAATAGATGAAGGAAACGCTTATAAACACCCCTTAATTTTGAGGCAAGATATGGCAAAACAAACAGTAGAAACATTAATTGAAGGTGG
>JABHXC010000045.1 GCA_018657475.1 Candidatus Woesearchaeota archaeon | reverse complement strand
TCTGCAACGATTACTTGGGAGGGACCTACTACTAGAAGAATTATTGCGGGAGTAGATGGAACTTACACGACAGATGCATTACCTCCAGGAACTTATGAGCTTACTGCAGGAAAAGCAAGGTATGCGTCGGAAACAAGAAATGTTACAATTGTTGATTCTCCAAAAATTGAAACTTTTGCATTAATTGCAGCAGAAAAACAAGGTATTAGTGGAACTGTAACTTATGTTGGCGGGCCTGTAGCAAGAGCAACAATTTTAATTGATGATAGAGCAAGAGGATTTTCTAATGCTGATGGAGAATTCTTAATTGATTTACCACAAGGATCTTATCAAGTTTCAGCAGCATGGAGTGATTACCATACTGATATTTCTGTTCCCGCTACGGTTGTTGTTGGAGAAGTTGAAAATGTTGAGTTACGGTTGGTTCGTGCAGTATCAGATTGTCCAGAAAGAGAATTACCTCCAGTAAGTGAGATTGTGGCAACACCTGTACCCGGAGAACCAAAAGTAACTGTTAGTTGGACAAAACCTTGTTCAGCAGTTCAACAGTATAAAATTAATGTTTACTCTTGTACTAAAAGTGGAACTTGTAGTGAAGTTCCTGATCACGATGATACTGCGTCAGCTATTGAAGCAGCAAAAGTTGATGATAAAGTTGATTGGGGAGAATATTACAGATATGAAATTTTTGTACAATATCCTGGTGTTGATTCACTTTGGTCAGAATCCGTATTTAGTGATATTGTTTATGTTGGAGATAGAGCTTGTGCAAATAGATTTAGTCCCGCAACAGGATGGGACAGTTTTTGTCAAGTTGGTGAAGATACTAATCAATTTGTTTTTGAGTGTGCAAATAACAAATTAATTGAAAAAGCAGATTGTAGTGAAAGAGACGAATACTGTGCACCAATTAACCAACATGTTGCTAATTGTGAAAGTCAAAACATGTGTACTGCTGGCCCTCAGGGGGCTGGACCTTTTGGATTGTTCTTTGATAGAACGTCTTGTTATGGTACTTCTACTCCACAAGAAGGAAGTTCTCAAGCATGTTATTATGATTCAACTGAAACTGTTCCAAATGCATGCTTTCAATGTAGTGATGTAACACATTGTGCGGATTATCAAAGTGAAGACGCTTGTGGAATTAACAATTGTTTAACAGAAGTTTGTACTTGGTATGATGTTGCAGATGAAAGTATTGTTGATTATAATTTAATTTTTCCTGACTTAGATTTGCCTGAATATGTAACTGCAGAAACAGGTAAAGGGTTCTGTGGTCAGGCAGTTTACAATGATGATGATCAATGTTACAGATGCGGTGGTGAAGGAGATATTTTTGAAAATAATTTTTGTACTGCGGAAATTTGTAGTGGATTAGGACAATGTTTTGCAGATCAAGATTTAACAACATGTAGTGAATGTGGAGAAGAACCAACAGATGTAGCTAATTGTTACACTTATGAAACCGAATATGAATGTACTGAATGGAAACCTTTCTCAATAGATCGTGGGAGAAGTGTGCTTTCTAATGATCAGTGTGGTTGGGGAAGATGTGTATGGGAAGGAAATTCTGATGGAACTGGAAATTGTATCAAAGATGGCGATGGTAATTCATTATCTGATTGTGAAAGTTTTTCTCCAGATGAAAGAAATATTTGTGAGAGAGATAATCAACCACCTGTAACTAATGTTGAAGAAGTTGGTGTTGTTTCAACAGTAGACCCATTATTACTTTTCTCTGCTACAGATAACGAAGCTCTTGGAAAATTACATTATTGTTTACTTGATGCTTCATCAGGAGCAACAGCGTATTGTGATGATGATGTTTTTGAAAAAAATAGTTATTCTTTTGATAGAGTTTTCTCAGATGATGTTGATGTTGATATCTTAGCGGGCCTTGATAGATTAGTTGACGGTCAAACTTATAGATTACAATATTATTCTGTTGACCATTATAGAAATCAAGAAGATTTAAGGGAAACTTTCATTTTCTTAGATAATAAAGTTCCTGAATTTACTCTTGATACTCAAATAATTACCATTGGCGATACTACAGAATTAACTGTTGAGGTTTTAGGTTATCTTGAACCAGTATCTTGTACATTTTTACTTGATCAAAGATTTCCTATTGGAACTTTAAGAAGTGAAGAAAAAACATTAGAAGAAGAAAAGACAGCAGCATTTAATGATTTGAAAGGTATTCATTATAATTTAACTGTTAACTGTAAGGATCAAGCAGGAAATGTTGGGACAGAAGAAGAATGGTTAGTATTTGATTTAGCTCCAAATATTGATGTTGTATATCCAGAAATTGATGGCGGTGTTTCTACTACTAGGATTGAATTTGAAGTTCATACTGATACTGCTTCATTATGTGAGTTAAGAACTGTTAGAGAAGATGTAAAAATAGCAGACTTTTTACCAGAAGATGATTTGAAAGTCCATGTTACTGATTCTATTACTGGTTTCTTTGAAAATACTTATTATGATACACACAAAGTTGTGTGTACAGAAGCATTATCTGGAGAAGAACAAACTGATTATTTTTCTTTTGCTGTAGATTTTACTCCACCAGAAACAAAGATTGTATTGAAAGAAGGTACAAGAACTGAAAGGCCTCTTGGATTAAGTTGGGAAGCTAGTTTTGTTGAACAAGCTACAATGACATTTGAATGTGATGGTGGTGCAGTAGATTGTGATAAAACATTTTATTGTTTAGGTGACAGCTGTGCAACAACAAGAAAAGAAGCATTTACAGAATTTGTAGCGCAAGTATTTGTTAATGAGACAACAGATGTATGTTATTATTCTGTTGATGAAGGAGGAAATGATGCATTTCCACAATGTGGAACTATAACCATTGATGGGTTTGGTATTACATTAGAACAACCTGAAGGTTATAATTATCAAAATGAATTATGGGGAGTTAGTAATACTTCATTCTTTGATGTACAATTTTATACAAGGGTACCTTCAACAGAATGTCGTTACGATTTTATCTCTGGTTTTACTTATGAAAGTTTATCACCACATAAAATTTTAAGTCCTGTAGAAGGACATTATCTTTTGCCTAACTTTCCAAACTCAACATTTAGCACATATCCTAGTTCAGGAGGAGTTAAAACATTGTATATGGTTTGTGAAGATTCAACTGGTGTTAAAGCACCAGAACAAGCAATTAATTTAGAATATGATCCTTCAGCTCCAAAAATTACTGCAGCTTATGCTGAACCAAATCCTGTTGCAGAAGGAATAACTGTACAGTTATATCTTGATACAGATGATAAGACTATTTGTAAATTTAGTGATAATTCAGATGAAACTGGAAGTAAGGATTTTAGTATTATGGCTGGGAAGTTTCCTGGTGTAGATGAAAAAGAATTACACACAGAACATACTACTGAATATTCTATAAGTTTCTTAGGAGAAAAGAAAGATTACTCACTTAACGTTCAATGTCAAAATGGTGCAGGAGCTTTATCTGAAATCAAAGAATTAACATTTACTGTTGATTATACTATTGCAGGAAATATTGTATCACTATCTCCTTCTGGCTCAATCCCTAGCAGAAATGTGACACTTGCCGTAGGAACTAACAAAAATGCATTATGTTCTTACTTTGATAATTCATCTTATGTTGCAATGGGTGGTGCAGGTGGTATAGATCATTCAACTGTGTTAAGTAGTTTAATTGAACAAGAATATATTTTCCCAATAAAATGTCAAATTAGTGATCATGTAGTTGAAGCGCAAATTCAGTTTGCTGTTGATTTAACTCCGCCACGAGTAACATCAGTTGATGATGGAACTAGAACATGTGGATTAAATGAAATTCCTAGCATATTAATTTATACTGATGAAAATGTAACACATTTTTCTTATGAATTGTTTAAAGAAGTTAGTAACTTTAATAGATCTTCAAATAGTACAGATGAATTAGTTTCTTCAGGAACAATACCTGTAGAACAACCTTTAACCATTTCTGGTTTGAATTTAGAAGAAGGAGAAACTTATTACCTTAAAGCATTAGCTCAAGATGCAGCAGGATTTTGGAGCTCTACTCAAGTAGTTAGTGATGGGGTTTTAGCAACAGGATCTAATGATACTATCTGTGAAAGAGATGCTTCCAGTCCGCGAGTGACATTTAGTACTAACGAAAGTTGTACTAGTGTGGGAGTGCAAATGCATTGTAATGATGACGTTGGTTGTGGTGCAATTGAATATGGAATTAGTACTTCTTCAAGCTCTTGTGAAGTTACAAGAGGTTATAGTGGTGGTCCGCTAACTGTAGATGAATCTTCTTGGATTTGTTATTCTGCAGCAGACAGAAGTGGTAATAATAATTCACAACTTAAATTGATTACATTCCCTGATACAGATGGGGATGGAATTGCTAACAGTTGTGATTCATGTGCTGCTACTGGTAATGGAAAAATAGTGGATAGTAATGGTTGTGCTGATGGACAATTAAGTAATGGACAGGAATTGGAAGATGCTGATGGTGATGGGTTACCTGATTCATGGGAAAAACGTTATGATGCGATAGATTGTTCATTAAATTTTGAAAGTGAAGATTCTGATGCAAATGGTGTAAGAGATAGTGATGAAGATTATGATGATGATGGATTAAATAATTATGAAGAATATACCGGTTTAAGAAATCCATGTTTATCTGATGCGCCGATAAGTAGAGAAGATGATGAGAGATCGTTTGATCTGCCAACTCCTACTTCTGATGGACCAGACGTAGTTGCCATTGTACTATTTGTTATAGGATTACTTATGGTAGCTGGCGGGGTTGGATACTTAGTTTGGTATTACAAAAAAACACCGGGACAACCACAAAGAAAAGTTGCAGAAATACAGAGAGCAGTTATTGGTAAACCGCAGATAAAGAAAACTCCAGAGTGGAAAAAGAACTTACTTTTTAGAAGAAAAGAAAGAGAATCACATGCACGATCAAGACAAACAAGAAGTTTGTTTGGCACCTTTGATCAATCATCTTCAGAAATTCCTCATGTTGGAGCTGCATTGAGTAGAAAAGCTCCCCACTTGACTAAATTACATGATTTAGCTCATGAATATGCTGACCACAAAGCAGAAATTAAACCAGGATTACAATCACATGAAAAAGGGATATTTGCACAGTTAAGTCAGATAGCAAATAAAACAAAGAAAAAACCAATTGCTGAAGTTGTTTCAAAAAAAGAAGCACATGATATATTTTCACAATTACGTAAAATTGCAAAGAAGAGAAAAAAGAAATGATTATTGGAAAAAAAGCAATGGGTGTTGGGCAAGTTTTCATCTTTATTGTTGCTGCTATAACTTTTGCTTTAATCATGATCTTTGGGTATAAAGCAATATCCGGTTTTGTTTCTACAGGAGAAGATGTTGCATTTGTACAATTTAAAACCGATTTAGAAAATTCTGTTCGTAAGATTTATACTGAATATGGGGCTGTTAGAATTGAATCTTTTTCTGTTCCTTCAGAGTTTGAACAGGTATGTTTTGTTGATTTGAATGAACAACCAAATGAAGCGTTAAAAAAGATAGATAGTGTTGCTTACGCCGTATGGCAAGATGCTCAGGAAAGTGGTGAAGGTTTTGGTGGAGCAGATGAAAATGTTTTTTTAATTCCTCCTGCACCGGTAAAGATAAAAGTTTTTGACATTAAGATGGATAACAATTATCTTTGTATGAACATTTTGCGTGGACAGTTCTCATTAGCTTTACAAGGTCAAGGTGACCATACAAGATTAGTAATCCCAGACAATGAAAACTAAGAAAGCTCAAATTCAACTTGGATTTAATTGGATTTATATTTTAATAGCTGGTGCGGTGATTTTGTTATTTTTTGTAGGGATTGTTGCAAAACAAAAAACTTCTTCTGAAGAAAAGTTATCTTACGATATTGTAGGAGTTATGGATTCTATTTTTACTGGAGCAAGTGTTGCAGAAAAAACAAAGAATTTCATTGATACTTCTGGATTAGTTGATGTTGAATTTTATTTTTCTTGTAAAGAAGGGTTAGGTGAGTTTGGTATAAGTGGGCAGAGCGCTGCAATACAAAACGCCATTGATCCTTTGTTTTCTCCATCTACCATTCAAACAGCTGAAGTAATAACTTGGAGTTTACCTTATCACTTGCCATTTAAAGTTGTTGATTTTTTATTTGTAACTTCTAAAAATACTAAGTATTATTTGATCGATGATGGAGGGCCGTTTGCTTTTGAGTTTCTTAATGCAACTGATGGGATTAATGTGGAGTCGGTAAATGGTATTGGAGATTTTAAGCCTGGAAATAATCGAGAGGTAAGGATAATTGATCTTAAAAATATTATATCTGCTGGTACTTCTGTTCCTGATTCTTTGAAAGGGTTAGGAGATAAAGTTTCTGTAGCTCAGTTAACCAGTGATGGTTCTGTAATTTATTACAAAAAAGATAGTGATGATAAATGGCGTGAACAAGGAAGTGCGCCGATTATTTCTGTAGATGGAGAAAGAGATGCAGCAAAATATGCGGCTTTATTTGCTGCGGATAGTGAACAATATCTTTGTAATATGAGAAAAGCAATGAAAAGGTTAACTTATGTTAGCGAGGTTTATTCTGGGAAAGTTGAAGACATTTTAGCTTATTATCAGGAAAATGTAGTTTCTGTACCTGATGAAATTGACAGAACTGTTATGGCAAACTGTTTAGCTAAATTAGAAGGTTCTGCAACATCATCACCATATTATATTGATAGGGCATTTAACACATATAAACAAAACGTAGAATTTTGTAGGTTGGCATTATCTGAAGGTGAACCAAGTCAATGTTCAAACTTAGAAGAAGAAGCAAAAAAATTATTTGATCTTAACAATAAAGAAAGTGGATTACAAGGTTGTCCGGTGAGGTTCTATTAAATTGAAAAAGAAAGCACAAGTTAGGATGACTGAAACCATTGCAATAATGTTTATCTTTTTTGTTTTGGTGTTGTTTGGATTATTGTTTTTCTTTCAATTTCAAAAAGCTTCATTAAAAGAAGAAAAGCAAGAGTTATTAGCATCTAGAGCAATGGATACAACATTGAAAGCATTATTCATGCCTGAATTGCAATGTACTAATGGATTAGCTGAACAAGAAATAAATTGTTTTGAAGTGGCTAAATTGAATAATGCTGAAGTAATTCAAGATTCTATTGATGAATATTATTTTGATATGTTATCTTTTGCTAGAATTACGATACAAGAAATTTATCCCGATGAGGAATCTTGGGAAATTTATGATAAACCAAAAGATGAATATACACAAATTGAACCAACATATTTTGTTGTGGCTTTAAGGGATGATTTATCTGGAAAAAAAAGTGGATTTGAACCTTACAAATATGGTTACATGAAAGTTGAGGTTTATTCATGATGTTTTCTTCTAAAAGGAAGAGAGGTCAAATGGAGGTTATTGGTTTAGTAGTTATTGTAATACTAATTAGTGTAGCTTTTTTATTCATGGCTCAGTTTGCACTTAAAGAATCTCCTGCAAAGAAAATATTTACAAGAAAAGGTTTAGCTTCAAGTGCTTTAGCAGCAGTGATGAAGACTACAGTTGATCCAGCAGATGATTGCGGTTTGTCTAATGCACATGGAGCATTATCATTAGAAACAGAAATTTTAGAAGATTGTGCTCAACATTTTCCAATAAGTTCAACATTAAATTCGGTGTACAAATGTGGTGGTGGACAACATAGTTGTGCTTTCTTTGAAGAAACTGCTAAAACATTGTTAGATGATACTCTTGGAGAATGGAATAAAAGATACCAATTAGATATTGAAGTTGTTACAAATGATAAACCAAAAACTTTGATATCTTTTCCTTCTGAAAAGGGTGGTTGTCCAGAAAATAGGGAAAGAGATACTTCTGGAACATTCTTTTTAAGAGCAGAACCTTCTCTTGTTCGTAGTGTTCTTTACGTCTGTGACTGACGTAAGATTTATATAGGAATCCTGCCTCATTTATGTTAGAAAAACGAGGTGCACTATGATGATTTCTAAGAAAGGACAAGGCTTATCATTAAATGTTATTATTATCGCTGCTTTAGCACTAATTGTGTTAGTTGTTTTGGTAGTAATTTTTACAGGCAGAGCAGGACAAACTGAAAATCAACTAGAAGATATTTCAGGTGAATCTGCACTGAAATTAACAACAATGAGATTAGGTTACGGTAATTGTGCTCCAGGTGCTGGAGAGGAAGATAGATTTGCTTCAGAATTTACAGCAGCAGAATCAGCTGATGAGAAACAAACTGCAGAAACAGATTTCAAATCCGAAATTAGCAGATGTAAATCATTCAGTGGTGATGATGGTGAAAGTACTTGTATAGCAAACGGTTGCGTGTGGCGATAATGAAAAAAGGGTCAGCAAACATGTGGTGGATCATAATTGGAGCAGTTATTGCTCTTGTTGTGATGATCATTCTCATGGTTATGTTTACTGGAAAGAGTGGCGCTCTAGAAGGAGAATTGCTTAAGTGTGAAAGTAAAGGTGGAACTTGCATGACTGTTGATAAATGTGATACTGCTAAAGGAACCATTTCAGGAGTGTTTAGCTGTACTAACGAACTTGAGAAATGTTGCTTTGCAGGAAAGTGATTGAATTGTTACATCTTAATTGTAAAAAAGGTGGTGTGTCACTAACTCAAATTGTTGTTATTGTTTTATTATTATTATTATTTGGCTTGATAATTTTTATCGCTATCTCAAGAATTCAAGGGGTTGTAGGATGAACAAGAAAGGTCAGGTGTGGAGATATATTGTAATAATTGTATTAGCGGTTTTAGCTTTACTTGCTTTTTTATTCTTTACAGGTTATATTGGAGGTGAGACGAGTCAAGCAGCAGATGCTTTCTTTAGGCTCACCTAATTATGGGAATTGTTCGTTATTTAATAATTGGAGTGATTGCTGTATCTGTAATAATTGTAATTAGTGGTGGATTGTATGGACCAGAAGATGGAGTTTTAGCAAAAGTTGTTGGTTTTTTTGGTGGTGTAAGAGATAGTATACCTGACGTTGTTGGTGGAGATGAATTAGAAGGAGAAATTGCTGATGTACCCCAAGGGCATAGGGCGGCAATTATGCGTTTAAATGATACAATTTATGAAATGTTAGATAGTGATAAACAGAATTGTTTTGCTAGTTATGGTGGATTTCCAAATTTAAATGAAGGTGGTGGGACATCAATTTCTTTAAGCAGTTCATCGCAAGGTACGGCAGTGTCTGTTACTGGAGGTGCGGGAGGCAGGTTAGTTGTTGCCGATTTGCGTTTTGAAATTGAAGGAATGTCTCCTTGCGTTATTGCGGGAAGTGAATCAGTGATGGATAATTTTGAAGATATTTTCTTAGAAGAAGATAGTTGGGCAGATAAAGAAAGACGTTTACAATCAAATCAAAATCATTATACTCCTGTTGGATCATTAACAATTACAAGTGATGATGATACTAACAAATTAGTTGTATCTTCTTTAGGGGTAAACAGTAATTTTGAAGATGCAGGATTATTGTATAAAGTGGATGACAGATACATTTGTTTCTTTCCAACTGTAAGAGGAGATGCAGATTGTGATGCTAGTAAATCTGATGGAATTGATGATGATTGCTTAGGAAGGTCTGAAGGTGAGTCAGAAAGTTTAACTGAACAATATAGGGGTGGAGGAATCCAACAGTGTTAAACAAAAAAGGGGTGGCTATTGGAAGAATCGTAATTATTTTAGTCACTTTGTTTAGTTTCTTGGTTATAATGCCAATATTAGGAGTTTTTACTTCAAGTGCAGATGCTAAAAGTGAGGAACAGGTTTGTCATGCAAGTGTTGTTCTTAGAACTGCAACAACAATTGATGCTGGATTAGTTGACATTAAAGCTGCACCATTATTATGTGAAACATTAGATAGAAAAATTGGTGGGGATAGGGAAGAAATTAAAGATCAAGTTGCACAAATGATGACTCGCTGTTGGTGGATGTTTAATCAAGGTAAGCAAGATGATACTTTTAAGAATGCACTAGTTACAGAACTTTTAGGTTTTGATGATGAAGGCAATGGTTGCTTCTTATGTTATGCAGCAACAATTGATCAAGATGGAATTCGTCGTGGTAATTTAGATCAACCAAGAGATGTTATTTCTTCTAGTGAAATGTTTGATTATCTTCTTGAAGAAGAACATCCTAAAATTGCAGGAACGACTTATAATGAGTATATTCAAAGTTCTGGTGGTCCAGGAATTGCAGTAGTGGGAAGAGATATTTTTCCTCGACAATCATATGGGGTGGCATACTTGTCTAAATCAAGTAATAATGCTCAGTTTGGAGTAGGGGATGTCTTGGCAATAGTAACAACAGCGGCAGCAGCAGCGGGAGTTCTACTTTGTTTTACAGGGGCAGGTTGTGCCATTGGTGCTCCATTAATTGCTGCTAGTAGTGTTGGTGCAGGGACAGTGGGAACTTATACAGCGATAAGAGTTTATACTTCTCTAGTATATACAGAAGAAAGAGATGTAAGTATGGTTGTTTTTGATTCTATTGATAACATTCAACATAATGGGGGATGTCAAGAATTTTTTGGAGGATAAAAGATGAAGTCAACAAAAGGGGCAATTAATATGCCAATCACAGTTCTTATTGCTATAATTATTGGTGTAGTACTATTATTGGTATTTGGAATACCTGGAACATTATTTGCTGGTGAAACATTAAGAGGTGTAGGTACACAGGCAGATTTAGCATTTGGTGATTGTGATAGAGATAGGGTTGCAAATGATTTTGATCAATGTCCTACAATATCTACAGAAGGGAGAGGAGACAGACAATTAACTGGATGTCCTAGTGATATTACAAGAGAATTGGCAGTACATGATCAAGAAACTTATAATCGATTTTATGTTTTAGAAGGAGAAGAATTATCTGAAACTGAATGTGACCCAGAAGAGAAATTAGAAAGTGGAACTTGTGTTAACAAATGCGATTTTGTTCATGGTTCTGTAACTGAAGTTATTGCTGAAGAAGAACCTGGATTGTTGACTCAAGGAGATTTATCAATAGAAGATTTCATTGTCTATGGTGTGCTTAATCCTACTCTTCTTGAACCAGATTTAGATGAGGAAAAATTTCTTCCTGTTTCAATATCATTTAGTGTTAAAAATGTTGGTGAAGCACAAATAAATTCTCCTTACATTATTAAAGTACGAGTTTGTGAAAATGAAGGGTCTGATAGGTGTGTTGATAAGATGCTTTTTGAAGAAATTCAAAGAGATACTAGGCAGACGGCAGACAATAGTTTACAACAACTTGACGTTTTACCTTCTGGTGGTGAACCAGTTCACAAATTTTTTTATATTAGGCTTGGTGCTAGAGGAGATTATTGTGATGGTGGAAGTACAACTAGTTGTACAATAAGATTGGTAGTTGATGCGCCGGATAATGATAATGCAAACTTATTGTCTGAACCTGATGAGACAAATAATATTAAAACAGTTGATGTTATTCTTAACAATAAAGCCCCTAATGATGAACTGTTTGAAAGTAGAAATGAAGTTTATAGCGCAGTTCATTTTAAGGATAATTTAGCGAATGGTCCTTTTGGGACTATTGATGAAGCTTGGAGGTATTATTCTAGTATAGATTCGAATTGTGATGATTCTGATGAAGGAAAACCTAGTGATAGTGGTTGTAGGGTGATTGTAGAAGAAGCTGATAGGATAAGTGATGATTGTGTGACAGCGGTAGCTTTACCTGGTGAACCTATTCCACTCTCTCGGCATGAAAGAGTTGAGGTTAGTCTTAATAATATTTTAGGTGACGAGAGTGATCCAGAAGAGATGTTGGGATGGCAATGGAAATCAACACCAGAGTATGGTTCTCTATTATGTAAAGGGGAAGAGCAAACTTATACTGGATTTGCTGGGACTGAAAGTGAAGCTAGATTTTGGTATGCTTGTAATCAAAACACTGATGGTTTAATGCTGCAAGTTGGTCAAGAGTGGTGGATCTGCGAGAATAATGAATGGGATAAGAGATGAACAAAAAAGGAATAGAGATAGGCGTAAAAGAACTTGTTGGAATAGTGATGGCTATCTTTATTGCTGTAGTGTTCATTTCTTGTACTACTAATATTGGTGGAAAATTAACAGGATTAGCAAAAGATGATTTTACTGATGTTGTAAACACTCTCAGAGAAATGGAAGATGATCAAAGAGGTTCACATGAATCACATGTTTTAGCTCTTGATGAAGGAACTGTAATTGTTTATTTTAATGAAGGGCAAGATGCAGTAGTTCAAAATCCTCTTGGAGATTACATAATAAAATTTGAAAAACCACGCACAAATAATTGTGATGAAGATGATAATTGTTTGTGTTTAATCAGAGAAGTAGAAATAGAATCAGGAGATAATGGTGCTATAGTTACACCTATAGGTGATAGTTCTTGTGAATCATATCAATTCCCTTTAGTAATGGAAAATTGTGATATTAATCCAGATAAAGATCCGGTTTATGTTTGTTCAGTTGGATTTGTTTTGGAGAGGTTATTTCCTGAATCTTTAGATGATATTACTGATGATCTTGATGAAGATGAGTATATTACTTCAAGGTTTACTCCTTTAATACTCACAAAAGAAGCAGCAGCAATTACTATAGCGAGAGAAAATGAACAAGCGGGGAGTTAGTTTAATAACTGTAACTGCGCTAAAAGTTCTTTTAGTTGTAGCGGTAAGTTTTTTTGTTATTAATACAGTTATAGAATTTACAGCTAAAGATAAAGCTTTCAAAGAAACAGCTGTAGAAGATTTACGGATGCAAATTAATGTATTGATTGCTACTTCTGGAGATTCGGTAATTAAATACCCTTACAACCTTTCTGAATATAACCTTGCTTTATCTGACAAATCTATAACTCTTTTTGAACACGGTGAACCAGAAGATTCTCGATTAAGAAGACGTTTTTCTTTACCAGAAGGTTATACCGCAACTGGGCTCGTAGTTAGGGAAAGTGATGTTTGTTTGAAAAAAGAAAGTAACGATATTACCTTGGAGGTTTGTAATGGATAAAAAAGCACAAACTGTTCTTGCAGAAGCTCCAGTATTGTTGATGTGGTTAGGGATGTTTCTCATAGCATTTGTAGTATTTTGGTTTAGCATCACTGCTATAACTGATAGAAGTATTGATGTACCTACAAAATTGCAAGCAGAATTTGTAGCTTTAAGATTTACAAGTATTCCTGAATGTTTTGCTTTTTCTGATAGTAACAGTGGAAGAGTGCAATCTGGAACGATTGATTTAGATAAATTTATAACCGAACAACTGAATAGTTGTTACAGTACAGAACTTATTGGTGGTACAAAAGAGTTTAATTTTCGTTTAGAACTTAAAAGTTTAGAACAGGAAATTATTACTGATCATTATGTAAATAGTGATGATTTTACATTATTTAAAGAAATATTAGTTTATCGTAATGGTAAGTGGGTTAAAGATGATCTTCTAATTCATGTTCAGGAGGATATTATATGAATCTGGGCAAGAAAGGGCAGTCTAGTTTCCTGAACTTAGTAGATCTTAGCATTGGTTTTTTTATTTTTATTGTATTCTTTTTTTTAGTTATTTTTCTCCTTTGGACAGGAACTTCTGAAGCAGAAAGTGTTTCTTTAGATGGTGTTTCTAGTTTTAAACAAACTGAATCAGCAATAAATAATTTAAGAATTCAAATGCAAAATGGGGCTGATTTAACTGGGTTAAATTTAACTGAAGAAATAGCTAGCAGTAGATTACTTGATGGAAAAGTAATTAACAGTTGTTATGATTATTTTTCAGAAGAAGATTGTGTTAATGATGTGTTATCATTAGTTACTGATCAGCCATTACTATCTTGTGAATGGATAACCGATAGATGTATCATTCTTTCTGTAGGGGTGTTTATATGAACAAAAAAGGTGCAATACTTCATTGGACTTTTGCAATATTTTTAGTAGCAATAATCTTATTTCTTTCTTTACAAGGAAGGCAAGAAAATGTTTCATTAGTAAAAGGAGAATGGCAAGTTGAGTTTTTACAAGATAATTACTTTCAAGCAGAAAGAGAATTGTTAGAAATTGATGCTATTGCAAAAGAAGTTGGAATTTCAGTTATAGGCGAAATTGCATCAAATGGTGGTTATTTAGAAAGTTCTTCTTGTGGGAATGTTAATGGAGTTGCATTATGGAAAAAAGATTGTCTTCTTGGTTATGATGGTGCAACCGTTACATTAGCTGAAACATTATTAGAACAACAATTACCAGAAATAGAATTTTCAGAGGTTGGTTTTACTAACGGTTTATTTTGGGCTAAAGGACCTGAACAAAATGTTTCTACAGAAGATAATTCTTATTTTTACAAAGCTTCATTTGCAATACCTTTTGATTATAATCTTAATGAAGAGTATAATCAATTGCAACAAGATGCATTTACTCTTGTAGCTAAATGTCAAGCTGCAGAAAATTTACAAGAATGTTTAAATGAAGAAAAATTATTGTACTGGGAAGTTGGAAATTGTAATGGGGATTATATTGAAATTGATAGAAAAGTAGTATTTTGTGCAAGTAGTCCATTTTCTGTAAGATTACCTTTCGGCAGTGGAACTTATAGATCATTTCAACATTTAGAATACCAATTTGCTCTTGATTTTACTCCTACAACGCCTTTTAGTTTAGTTGGAGTTACTGTAGATAAAGTAGGTGAGGATTATCTTTTACAATTTCCATTAACAGATGCTGAATCTTACAGATTACATTATACTGACTGGCCAGATGTAATGGGTGCAGAAGGGATAGTGGAAGAAATATTTCCTCAAGGGATAAGTTTAGATTCAAGAGGATTTGTTGAAGAACATGTTTCTATTGATTCACCTAGTATAAGTTCTTGTTCGCCAGATGTTGCAAACCTTGCTTATTTATGTGATGATCAGGTTTTATACTTGTTAAAAGATACGGGGTTAGTAGGGTTAAGTCCACTTAGTTTTGCTGTAACTGCTACTAAAAACGGTGAAGAATCACCTATTTCTGAATTTATAACAATGGAATAAACACTAGACTACCTAAAATCTTATAAATCATATTTATGGAAGAAAAGAGATGTATAAAATACCACTTGCAGACTTAAAAGAGAAAATTCTTGCTTCAGGTAAAATTGGGGCAGCCGATTTAGAAGTAAAGATTAAAGAAAAAATTAATGAATTGTCTGGGTTGGTAAGTGAAGAAGGTGCTGCACATATTTTAGCAAATGAATTTGGAATTTCATTAGCTCCACCTGCTGCACAAAAATTGAAAATTAAAGAAATTTATGCTGGAATGCGTAACATTTCTACTGTAGGAAAAGTTGTAAGAAAATATGACATGGTAGAATTTAATAAAGGTGGTAGATCTGGAAAAGTTTGTTCTTTAGTTTTAGGTGATGATTCTGGAACTGTAAGAGTAGTTTTCTGGAATGATCAAGTTGACCAATTACAACAAGTAAAAGAAGATGATGTTTTATTAGTTAAAGAAGCTTATGTTCGAGACAACAGAGGGAATAAAGAGGTACATCTTGGCCAGAAAGGAGAGATTGAAATTAATCCTGAAGGTGAAGTAGTAGAAAATGTAAGAACAGCAACGCCAACAACATTTACTCGTAAAAAAATTAGTGAATTACAAGGCGGGGAAGAAGGGGTAGAGGTTATGGGGACTATTGTACAAGTCTTCGATCCTCGATTTTTTGACGTTCATCCTGAAACTGGTAGAAGGTTACGTGATCCTGAACCAGGAGTTGTCCCTGCATTATCTTACGTTATGAATCTTGTTTTAGATGATGGTTCAGGAACTATTCGTACTGTGTTTTGGAAACAACAAACAAATCATTTGTTAAGTAAAACTGAAGAAGATTTAGCCAGTTATAAAGATGATCTGGCATCTTTTGAAGATATTAAAACTGATCTTCTTGGAGAACAAGTAAAAGTCATGGGGCAAGTTAAGAAAAATGATATGTTTGATCGTTTAGAAATTAGTGTTCGAATGGTAGAAAAAGCGTCTCCTGAAGAAGAGTTAGCTAAATTATAATGCTATTTCACACTCATGTTTTATTGGGGATTGTATTCTTTTTAGTTTTTGGAAAGTTATTAGGTGGAGGAAGTAGTGTAGTATTCTTTTTACTTGTTCTATTAGGAAGTATTTTTCCAGATATTGATGAACGTAGAAGTAAGATGAACCGTTATTCTGGGTTTATTGGTTTAATTATTGCTTTTTTCTTTAAACACAGGGGAATATTTCATTCTTTAATTTTTGCTGGAGTAGTTAGTTTAATTTTGGGTTATTTCTGGCAGGCAAATTATGCTTACGGATTTTTATTAGGGTATGTAGCTCATTTAGTTGGAGATGGGATTACTAGAATGGGGATTAAACCATTTTATCCATTTTCTAAATTTAAAGTTCGAGGTCCGTTAAAAGTGGGTGGATTTGTTGAAGGGTTGATTCTTTTGATGTTAGGTATTGGGATTGTTGTTTATTTTATTTGAATTACAAAGGCTTATAAACAAAACACAAAGTTTCTTGTGATGAAAAATAGAAGAATTCTTGTAATTGATGATTGTTCTATGAATAGAAAATTATTGCAATCAATATTGCCAGGACAAGTTTATACTGTCGACGGTGGAAGGGCGGCACTTAGTCTTCCTGATTTGTTAGATCATGATGCAGTTATTACTGATTTAGAAATGCCTTGTTTGTATGGAGATAAAGTTGTAGAATATCTTAAAGAAAAAGAATTTCTAGGACAAATTCTTGGAATGAGTGGTAGTCCAGAAGCACACCATTTATTTAAGGCTGCAGGTGTGCATGAATTTTTTTCTAAACCCTTAGGTGTGGTTAAAGATTTGCCTAAGTATTTGAATGATTATTTTGCAAAATTTAGGTCTTGATTAAGAGCCACTTACCCACTGGACAAGTCCGGGTAAAGAATATAAAGGGCTTTTGCTCCGAAGTAATATGAAAGATAAAGCTTTAGTGGTATTTCAAGAAATGGATGTCCGTAGAATTTGGCATAAAGAAGAATGGTGGTTTTCTGTTGTTGATATAATGGCTGTGTTGACTAAAAGTTCAAGACCAAGAAAATATTGGTCTGATTTAAAGTTAAAATTAAAAGATAACGAGAATTTTGAGACGTCCGAAAAAATCGGACAACTGAAACTAAGATCATCGGATAGAAAATATTATACTACTGATTGTGCAAACGTTGAAACACTATTTAGGATTATTCAGTCAGTTCCTTCTCCAAATGCTAATAAACTTAAACTCTGGCTAGCTCGAGTTGGTTATGAACGCATTCAAGAAATTGAAAATCCAGAATTGGCTCAAGAAAGGGCTAAAAAGTACTATGAATTGAAAGGTTATCCAAAAGAATGGATAGAAAAAAGACTTAGAGGGATTGCCATTAGGCAAGAATTGACTGATGAATGGCAACAAAGAGCAGTTAACGAAGAAAAAGAGTACGCTATTCTTACTAATGAAATAAGTAAAGCCACTTTTGGTGTTCCTATTAAAACACATAAACAGATTAAAAGTCTTGATCCTAAATTTAAAAATCAAAATTTGAGGGATCACATGACTGATTTAGAACTTATTTTTTCAATGTTAGGGGAAAAACTTTCTACTGAAGCGACTAGGAGTAAAAATGCACAAGGTTTTGATGAAAATAAAGAGGCAGCTAAAGCTGGCGGTAAAGTTGCAGGAAGAGCAAGAAAGGATGCAGAAAAAAGTTTTGGGATAAAGGTGGTTGCTAAAAATAACTTTTTAAATTTAAAGAAAAAGAAAAGGATTGGTAAATCATGATTACTGGTTTTTCTCCAAGATTATATCAACAAACTATTCTTGGAACAGCTGCAAGTTTTAACACATTGGTTGTATTACCAACAGGTTTAGGTAAAACAGCAGTAGCATTTTTACTAGCAGCACAAAGATTACATCAATATCCTAAAGGAAAAATATTGATGCTTGCTCCAACTAAACCATTATGTGAACAACACATTGACACATTTAGAAAACATTTAGGAATTCCTGGGGAATCAATTCAATTGTTTACTGGAAGTGTTAAACCGGAGAAAAGAGCAGAATTATGGAAAAAAGCACAGGTTATTATCAGTACTCCACAAGGATTAGAAAATGATACTATTAACAGAAGAATAAATTTAGGTGAAGTTTCTTTATTAGTTTTTGATGAAGCTCATAGAGCAACAGGAGAATATGCATATGTATGGTTAGCGGAACAATATGAAAAACAGTCTAGATATGGAAGAATTCTCGCACTAACCGCCTCACCTGGTTCAGATATGGAATCTATCAAAGAAGTTTGTAATAATTTACATGTTGAACGGGTTGAAGTAAGAACTGAAAATGATCCTGACGTTAAACCTTACATGCAAAAGGTGAACATTAAATGGGAAAAAATTCCATTTCCTGAAGAGTTTAAAAAAATTCGACAGTTTTTGAAAACTTCTAGAAAAGCTAAATTGTTAGAGGCAATCAAACTTGGACATTGTAATGATTCTGAAATGCGTAAAACTCAATTGTTAATGTTACAAGGACAATTACAAAAACAACTTTCTCAAGGAATAAGAGATTTTGAGATGATGAGATGCGTTTCAGTAATTGCTGAAGCGTTAAAGATTGATCATGCATTAGAATTGTTAGAAACTCAGGGAATTAAACAATTACAAACTTATTTTAATAAACTGCAACAACAATCTAGAACTTCTAAAGTTAAAGCGGTTAAGAACCTAATGCTTGATGCTAATTTTAAATCTGCTATGTATCTTACTGATGATTTAGTAGAGAAAGAAATCCTTCATCCAAAATTGCCAAAATTACAATCTTTAGTTCGAGAAGTTGTTGACAATGATTCAACTGCAAAAATAATTGTTTTCACTCAATATAGGGATTCTGGTGATGCAATTTCTAAATTATTAGATAAATCAAATGTTTCTAACCATATTTTTGTTGGACAAGCGAAAAAAAATGGTGTAGGTTTTTCACAGAAAAAACAGAAAGAAGTACTTGATCAATTTAGAAATGGTGAGTTTAATGTTCTTGTAGCAACTTCTGTGGCGGAAGAAGGATTAGATATTCCTAAAGTTGACAAAGTTTTATTTTTTGAACCTGTCCCTTCTGCAATTAGAAGTATTCAAAGAAGAGGTAGAACTGGAAGATTGGAAAAAGGAGAAGTTACTATTTTAGTTACAGAAGGTACAAGAGATGTTGGTTATAGATGGAGTGCACATCATAAAGAAAAACGGATGTACAGAAACTTAGAAAAATTACGTAATGGTTTTGCTCTTGAAAAGAAAGAACAACCAACATTAAACAAATTTATTTCACAGGATAAAGTTGTGGCAGTATTGGCTGATCATCGTGAAAAAGATAATAAAGTAGTGAAAGAACTTATTGATTTAGGAATTTCGGTTAAAACAGGGCAATTAGAATCTGCAGATTATATTGTTTCTGGAAAAGTTGGGATTGAATTGAAAAAAGTGCCTGATTTTGTTGCATCAATAATTGATGGTAGATTATTAAGTCAAGTTAGATTATTAAAGAAAAATTTTGAAAAAGCTGTTGTGATTATTGAAGGGGATGAAGATATTTATTCTGTTAGAAAAGTTCATGCAAATGCTATTAGGGGAATGTTGTCTTCAATAGTTTTAGATTTTAGCGTTCCTGTGTTGTACACAAAGAATTCTAAAGATACTGCAGGATTATTGGCAGTAATGGCAAAAAGGGAACAAGACAAGTCAAGAGATTATTCGCTTCATGCAAATAAACCTCAAACACTAAAAGAACAGCAAGAGTTTATTGTTTCTTCTTTTCCCACTATTGGTTTAGGAACAGCAAAGAAATTATTAGAATCGTTTGGATCTATTAAAGCGTTAATAAATGCTTCAGCGGATGAGTTGATTGCGTTAGAAGGTATAGGTTCTAAAACTGCTGAAAGAATAAAAGAAATAGTTGAGAAAAAATATAAAATAAAAAAATAAAAAAGAAAATCTAAACTGATTTTCAGTTATTCTTCAAAGAAGAATAAACCTAAAAGGTTTCTTTTTTCAAAGCAGCTCGTTCTAAACTCCACTTACCGTTACCTAATGCCATAATCATTAAGAAAACTAAAAAGTATAGAACTGCTAGTTCTCCACCATTTGTTATGATGTTTAAACTTCCACTACTTGCGACGTGTACTTTAAAGAAAGCAACTAACATGGTTAATGCTCCACCTAATGCGGCTAACCTAGAGAACACACCAAAGAATACTCCTGCTCCAACTAGGACTTCAATAATTCCTGCTGCTAACATTAATCCTTGCGGTGATCCGCCTGTAAATTTTCCTACACCATGGAAGAAAAATGTAAGTCCCACAATAACTCTAAATAATACATAAAAACCTGGTTGCCATTTTTTGAAAATAGCTAATTTTTCATTTGCCATACTAATTCACCTCAATAGTAATTTTGTTGTTTTAAGTAGAATGTGTTTAAATAGTTAACTCTTTAGTTTATTAATCAGCTGTAATCTTTCCTTGTTGCCATGCTCTTAAAATTGCTCTTGCAGCAACTTCTAAATTAACTTTACCGCCTTTTTCTAGTTTCTTAAGTTTTTTACCAATTGCTTCTAACAATTCTTCGGAATCTTTAGCAGTGATACCATAAAACCTTTCAAAAGGTTTAGAATCTTCTTGAAAAAGTCGTAGCACAACAATTTCTGGATCTTTTATTTTAGCATAATCAATAGCGCCAGTTCTACCATGTTTAACAACATTTTTTTCTTTATTTGGAAATACACCTGGTGTATCAAGAATAGTGATTTTGTTATCGACTTTAATCATTTGTACGCCTTTAGTATAACCGCTTTCTGCAGATGTTTTTGCGGCACCCCTACCTGATAAAGCGTTAATTAATGATGATTTTCCAACATTGGGATATCCTACGACTCCAACAACCACTGGTTTACCCTTGGAAAGTTCAAGAATTTTCTTTTTCAAAATGGTAGTTCCTAAATGGTTTTTACTTGAGATGAAAACTGCCGGAGAAAGTTTTTTGGATTCTTTTTTTAATTTTGGAAGATCTACCAAATCACACTTGTTTAACACAAAAAGTAGCTTTTTACCTAATTTGTTTGTTTTAGCTTCAACTTCTCTATTTCTAGTTTCTTCAGGCATACGGGCATCTAAAACTGTGATGATAATCTCTGCCTGTTGAAGTACGTTTTTCACATGTTGCCAAAATCTTGCCATAATGAATAAAGCATTTCCGTATTTATAAATGTACAGCTACCAAAGCTTTAAAAAGCAGATTACGTTTTCGCTAAGAATGGAAACTATTCATTTTAGGGCTGTTATAGAGGTATTAGGAAAGCCACAGAAACATGTTGAAGATTCACTTAATGGTTACATTAAAAAGATTACCGAACAACCAGCTTTTGAAGTTCTTAGCAAAGAAATTGCTGCCGCTGCTGAACAAGATAATGAATTATGGGCAACACATGCAGAGTTGGAAATTAAAACTAAAGAATTGGCTTTTCTTACAAGATTTTGTTTAGAATATATGCCTTCCGCAGTAGAAATTATTGCTCCAAAATCTTTAACTTTAGATGAAAGTGAACTTACAAATTTTTTAAGTGATTTACAGGTTAAGTTACATGGTGTAGATTTAGTAGCAAAGCAAGCTAAAATGCAAGCTGATACTTACAGAAGTAATTTAGGTAATTTAATGAGTAATTATATTAAGCTTTTACTTACTCAAAAACCATTAACTGCAGAACAACTAAGTAAATTAACGGGAGTACAATTTGATTTAATTGGAGATTTTTTAGATGCAATGATTGATCGAAACCAGATAGACCTTGAACAAGATACTTATCATTTGAAAAAGAAGGAAGATGTACAAAATGGAGTCAAACGAGAAACAGATTGAAGCAGTATTGTTCACTGTAGGAAAAGAAATTACAGTAGAAAGAATTTCAAGCTTATGTGATCTTTCAGAGAAGAAAGTAAGTAAGATCATGGGCAGTTTACAAAAACAGTATGCTGAAAGAGATCATTCATTACAATTAATCAATAAAGATGACGGTAGTTGGAAATTAACAGTTAGAGATGAATATTTACCTTTAGTTACTTCTATCATTAAATCAACAGAGTTAGAACAACCATTAATGCAAACTCTGGCGGTTATTGCTTGGAAATACCCAATATTACAATCAGAAGTTGTTAAATTACGTAATACCTCTGCTTATGACCATATGAAACGCTTAGTGGAGTTAGGTTTTATTGATAAAATTCCTTCAGGAAGGACATACAAAGTAAGATTAACTAAAAAATTCTTTGCATATTTTGATCTTCCATCAGAAGAAGCTAAACAGGCTTTCTTGAAGTTGGTGCCTACAGACGTATTAGAAGAGGCTGAAGATGTACATAAAGAAGCTGATGAAGTTGAACGATTAATTGAACTTGATGAGCAACAAAAAGAAGCTAAAGATGAAATATCTGAGGCGATGGAAGGAGTAAAATTGAAATAATTGATGCATTTCCGATATCTTTATAAAGCTCTAAACTCTTTATTTATTATTAGTTTCTCGTCGAGAAATGGTGATTTTAATAACTAGAAAAAATGACTCCCACTGAAACAGAACATAGCCACAGTACTGAAAAAATAATTCCTCGAGTTATTGAGGAAGAGATGAAGGCAGCATACATTAATTATGCAATGTCGGTTATTGTTGGAAGAGCATTACCTAACATTAGAGATGGGCTTAAACCAGTACATAGGAGAATTCTTTATTCAATGTACAAGATGGGTTTGTTACACAATAAACCATTTAAAAAATGTGCAAAAATAGTAGGGGATTGTTTAGGTTCTTTTCACCCTCACGGTGATGCTTCGGTTTATGATGCATTAGTTAGAATGGCTCAAGATTTCTCATTACGTTATCCGCTGATTAAAGGCCAAGGAAACTTTGGTAGTATGGATGGAGATAATGCAGCTGCTTACAGATACACAGAAGCAAAATTAACTAAACTTGCTGAAGAAATGTTGCACGATATTGAGAAAGATACTGTTGCTTTTAAAGATAATTTTGATGGTTCTGTACAAGAACCTGTTATTTTGCCAAGTAAAATACCTGGATTGTTAATTAATGGTTCTTCTGGAATTGCAGTCGGAATGGCAACTAACATTCCCCCACATAATCTTAACGAAATCTGTGATGGGATTATCGCTTTAATTCATAATCAAGATATTACTGTTCAAGAATTGATGGAAATTATTCCTGCTCCCGACTTTCCAACAGGCGGAGAGGTTTCTGCAGGTCCTAACTTATTACATGCATACACTCATGGAAAAGGTAAAGTTACAATAAAAGCTATAACTGTTATTGAAGAAAAAAGAATCATTATTACTGAAATGCCATATCAAGTTAACAAATCTGATATGATTAAACATATTGCCGAATTGGTTAAAGATAAACGTATCCCTGGAATTAGAAATATTAATGATGAATCTGATCGGGAAGGAGTAAGAGTTGTTATTGATATCAAAAAAGATGTTGACCCTAATGTAGTGTTAAATCAGTTATATCAATATTCTAGAATGAAAATTTCGTTTGGTATTCAAATGTTATCTTTAGTAGATAATCAGCCAGTGACAATTGGTTTAAAACCAATATTGCAACATCACATTGATCATCGGCAGGAAGTAATTGTTAGAAGAACTAAATATGATCTTATACAGGCTGAGAAAAGAATACATATCTTAGAAGGTTTATTAATTGCATTAAACGATATTGATCCAATTGTACGGGGAATTAAACAATCCCATACTGTAGAAGATGCAAAACAGTTTTTAATAGGAACTTATCAATTAACAGAAGTTCAGGCAAAAGCTATTCTTGAAATGCGTTTACAAAAATTAGCTTCACTTGAACAGGAAAAAATCAAAAAAGAACATACAGAATTGTTAGAGAAAATTGCTTACTTGAAATCAATATTAGAATCTGAAGAAAAAATTTTAGGATTAATTGTTGAAGAATTAACTGAATTGAAAGAGAAATTTGGGGATGCAAGACGGTCCAAAGTTGTTCAAGGTGAAGATGAATTTGTTGATATTGAAGAGTTAATTGAAGAAAAGACAGTTGTGGTAACGTTAAGTCATGCAGGATACATTAAAAGAATTCCTTTAGACACATATAAGACACAAAGACGTGGTGGAAAAGGTGTTAAAGCTGCAGGTACTCGTGAAGAAGATTTTGTTGAAAAGTTATATGTTACTTCTACACACGATTATTTGTTAGTATTAACAGATAAAGGACAATTGTATTGGATAAAAGTTTGGCAACTTCCTGAAGGAAGTAGGCAGGCAAAAGGAAAGCATATTCGTAATGTATTAGAATTGAAAGCTGAAGAAAATATTAATGCAATAATTCCTGTTAGAAGTTTTGAAGAAGGTTACTTGTTTATGGCTACTAGAAAAGGGGTTGTTAAGAAAACAGAGCTAAATGCTTTTTCAAATGTACGTAAAGGTGGTATTCGCGCATTAACATTAGATGAAATGGATGAGTTGGTCCGAGTTAGATACACTGATGGGAATAATGAAATTTTATTGGCTACCAAATTTGGTTCTGCAAACAGATTTAATGAGTCTACAGTTCGTGCTATGGGAAGAACTGCTCGTGGAGTTAGAGGAATTCGGTTACGTACAGATGATGAAGTAATTGGTATGTTGGCAGCTGATGAAGGTAAAGATATTTTAACAATTACAGTTAAAGGTTATGGGAAAAGAACTCCTGTTTC
>JABHXC010000004.1 GCA_018657475.1 Candidatus Woesearchaeota archaeon | reverse complement strand
GGAGAATGACAAAATGAAAATACTAACCATACATGCAGATTATCTTGAATTTACAGCAAAGAAGAAAGCTTTCAAACAAGCTGAAGAAGGAGTTACTAAAGATACTGAAAAAATCAAAGAATGTCTAGTTATTTTTACTGCAGTAGAAAAAGGTGATGAAAAAAACCTAGAAGCAGTAATGAAAAAATATTTACAAGAAGTAAAAAACATTTCAAGCCAGTTACAAACTAATAATATTGTTGTTTATCCCTATGCTCATTTAAGTAACGATTTATCCTCTCCAAAAGTTGCAGAACAGTTTTTGAAAGATGCACAGCTAAAATTAGGTGAAATTGGTTTTACAGTTTCTAGAGCTCCGTTCGGTTGGTACAAATCATTCACTGTAGCATGTAAAGGTCATCCATTATCAGAATTATCTAGATCTTTTGGCCCTGAAGAAGAAACTAAACTTAAACGAGAATTTACCGATGAACCTTTTGTTTGGCATGATGAAGAACTATCTCAACAACAAAAATTAAGTTTTTCTACTGCTTTAATTGCTGCTAAAGCTGTAAAATTACTATTTTCCTCAGCACAGGTTGCTGGCATGGATTTCTACCAAGATGAAGCTTACGTTGATATTGCGCAAGCTACTATCAGAAAAGAAGATTTTTCTAGGATTGAGAAAAAGATGCGTGAAATAATTAGGCAAGACACTCAATTTACTGAAGGTAAAGATCTTAATTCCTGGCAACAAAAAATTCGTAATGATATTGGTGAAGACAAACTTTCTTATTCGTTTGACGATATTTCTGTAATTCCAACATACTTCAAACCGTTTGTACAATCAGCATCAGCTGTTAAAGCGTTTAAAGTTCTTAAAACGGGCAGTGCTTATTGGAAAGGAAACCAAAATAATAAACAATTAACAAGATTAAATGTTATGGGTTTTGCAAGTGAAGAAAATCTTAATACTTATTTGAAAGAACAAGAAGCGGCAAGAGAAAGATCTCATATCAAAATTGGTAAAGATCAAAATTTGTTTGTTGTTTCAGATTTAGTAGGGCCCGGCTTACCACTTTTAGCACCTAAAGGCATGATTCTTAGAAAAGAAATAATTGATTATTTATGGCAATTACATAAACATAGAGGCTATCAACAAGTGTGGACACCGCACATTGCTAAACAAGAATTGTACAAAACTTCTGGTCACTGGGACAAATTCGGTGATGACTTGTTCCATGTACAAGGTAAGACTGACAAGTTTGTGATTAAACCAATGAACTGTCCACATCATATGCAAATTTTTGATTCATTTTCTTTAAGTTATCGTGATATGCCTGTTCGTTTCTTTGAACCAGCAACAATTTATCGTGATGAAAAATCTGGGCAGTTACATGGTTTGTCTAGGGTAAGATCAATAACACAAGATGATGGCCATTTATTTTGTCGAGTTTCACAGATAGAACAAGAAGTAAGAACTATTGCTAACATCATAAATCAATTTTTCACTACATTAAAAATGGAGGATTATTGGGTTTCCCTTTCTGTTAGGGGTGAAGATAAATCACAATATCTTGGTGGAGATGATGTTTGGGAAAAAGCAGAATCTGCTTTAGAAAATGCAGCAAAAGCTGAAAACTTACCTTTTAAGAAAATTAAAGGAGAAGCAGCATTTTATGGCCCTAAATTAGATTTTATGTTTAAAGACGCTTTAGGTAGAGAATGGCAATTGTCAACTATCCAATGTGACTTTAACATGCCAGCTAGGTTTAAGTTAAGTTTCATGAACGAGAAAAGTGAAAAAGAACAGCCGGTAGTTATTCATCGTGCAATTTGTGGTTCTATTGAAAGGTTCATGAGTTTACTTATTGAACATTTTGCAGGTAAATTCCCATTATGGTTAAGCCCGGTACAAGTTAAAATTATTACTGTAACAGATAGGAGTAACGATTTTGCTTATGATCTAGCTAAACAATTAAGACAACATGACATTAGGGTAGAAGTTGACGATCGTTCTGAAACCATGGGCAGAAAAATTCGTGATGCCCAGTTAGCTAAAGCAAATTATATTTTAACTATTGGGGATAAAGAGTTAGAGAATAAAACTTTGGCTGTACGTTCTAGGGACGGTGAACAAGAGTTTGGCGTTAGTGTAGAAGATCTTGTGAAAAAAGTTGTCAAAGAACGTGATGATAAGACTATTTGATCCAAAAGTTTATATAATTTGAACAGATAAATCATACTATGTTAAAAAGAATCTTATCTGGAAAGAAGAAAGCTAAAAGTTGGAAAAGCTTAATGACTGAGATAGAGGAAGCAAAGAAAGATCCACAATGGAGAAAAGAGTTAAAGCAATTTATTAAAATCACTACTTCATAATTTTTTCAAATAATTTCTAGTACAAAAGAAGCTAATTTCACATATACATTAAAAGTTATATCTCGTTTTTAAATCTGAATATTTCCAGAAAGCTGGTTGTCGTAATGCTTCTTTAATGCTGATATGTTTAAATGATTTTAATGCTTGTTTACTTAACATTGTTTTAGAATCATCAGAGACAAGTATGTCAAGTTTGTAGAACATAGCACAAGCAACAATTGTAAAATCAACATCAATATTTGTTTTGTCCCAGTTTATAATTCCTCCAAATTTTCGATAAGAGTTATAACATTTCATTGCCAAGTTATGAATTTTAAGAGAATCTTTCAGATATTTTCCTCCAGTAATCCCATCATACAGATTTAATAATAAATTTCTTCTACTAAATTTTCCTAATTTTGAAGTTTTAGGTGTGTCTCTTAATTCTTTACGAATCAATCCAAAACCGTATACTTTAAAATCAGTGTCATTTTTGATTTTTGTAGCAATTTCACTAAATTTTTTCTCTTCAATAAGCTTACCATAAATATTGGTATCCATAATTACTTTTAACATGAGAATAAAAAGAGAATAAGTTTTAATAAATGTTTTCTTTATCTAGAATTTTAATTTTCACTTCTTTTTTATTAATCGGTTCTTACCTTCAACATAATAATAAATAATTGCCCCTAAAATTCCCAAAATTACAACAACAACTATCCAAATTATTTTAGTTGTTGTTTCTTTAAAATCTCTTTGAATACTGTCAACAAGCATCCAAATCCAAAAAGTTAATCCTAAGAGCATTAACAGGAGATGTGAACTAATTAACACTACGAATCCCATTGATAATGAGAATGTTTGACTAGACACTGCTTGAAAAAAATAACGAGCAAAGAATATTGCATGAACAAACCAAAAAACAATATACAAAGGAATTAACCATTGGAAAACTTTTCTGCACATAAAAGAAAATAATTCAAAGAGATACTTAAACTTTTCTAAACCAAAGGCTCTGTAGAAACCCTAATTACATTTTGTATTAGTGCCCTGACAAAGTCGAGGCGCATTTTGTGAGCAGGGCATGGCAACTTAGATTTTTTCTACTTAAAAAGAAAAAATTTGCCTCAGTTGGCGCTGCTCACAAAATCCGAGCGCCGTGCTCTAATACAAAAAAATAGGAGGGTTTCTACAGTGCCTAAACCAAATATATCCCTTCTAATGCTCGTTTAACAATCCCTTGACAGTTACTCATTTTGGTAGCTAAAGTGTGATCATATCCTGCTTTTTTAATTTGACCAATTCTATCAAGAATTTGAGAATATAATCTAATCAAATCTCCTTCTACTAATGAGGTAAACTTCATAACGTCAAAGAAACTTTTTCCATTATAAATTGGGTTAATTATTGTGGTCATTACATCTAAACTTAAAAATTTCTTTTCTCTTGCTAACCATTCATCATTTTTCAATAATGTTTTCAGTTCTTGCAATTGTTCATTTCTAAACTTCTGTTTAAATTCATCCCTTTCTCGAGGTTCATATACTACTGCAGCTAGTAATAATAATATTTGATATTCATCTAAAGATTCATGAAGTCCAGTAGAAAACACTTCTCCTAATGTGATTTCATCTGCATAAATGTGTGAAGCAAATTCTCCTTTTGGAGTTAATTCATTCCCGCGTACAAAATCAAGTTTCTCCAACTTCCTACGAATACTATTGTATCTTGCCAACAATTTTTTAGTAGGTACATTTTCATATTCCTCTCCAAATTTTTGATAAGAAAAAAAACTTAATCGTAATATTTTTTCAATTTCTTCTGGAGTATGTAAATTAATTAAATTTAATACTGTGTTAACAGATAATCGAAATTGTGAATGTATTGGTTCAATATCTTTAGCAGTTAAAGTTTTGATTTCATTGTATCTAAATTTTGGACGAAAAATCATACTAACAACAAAACCGTGAGTGTCAATACCTCTTCTTCCTGCCCTTCCAGCAATTTGAAAATATTCTTTGGTGTTCAATGTTCTAAAACCAATTCCATCATACTTTCTTAATGCTGCAAAACATACAGTTTTTGCTGGCATGTTAATCCCAACTGCAAATGTTTCTGTAGTGTACAATACTTGAATTAAACCTTGTGCGAATAATTCTTCAACTAACTCTTTAATCACTGGCAACAATCCAGCATGATGAAAACCGATTCCTCGTTGTAATGTTTCTTTTATTAATGTCGTAGATTGAAGTTTGCTAATATCAGAAGGTGCATTACTTAACTTCTTTTGAATTATTGGTAAGATCTTTGGGTTTCTTTTAAACATTCCAGATCGAGATAACTCTTGTGCTTTCTTTTGACAATCTTTACGTGAAAAACTAAAGAAGAAACATGGTAACTTTTCAAAACCTAACTCTTTAATCAATTCAACATGGTCAGGTTCAGGAATAAATTGTCTTTTTCCACCACGTTTTTTGAATACTTGCCTATATTCTGGAGTATCTTTAGCAGCTTTAATTTTTTCTAATGTGGTAATTCCCAATTCATAATCAAAAAACATGTGCTTTAATGGCACGTTTCTTTTTGTTTCTACAACTGTTGCTACTTTATGTTTTTTAATGGCTTGAATCCAATTTGCAAATTCTTTAGCGTTAGGAATAGTAGCAGACAAACATAGGAATCTTACACTTTCAGAACTGTAAATCACAGATTCTTCCCAAACATATCCTCTTTCAATGTCGTTAATGTAATGTACTTCATCAAAAATAACATAAGCAATTTGTTTTAACTCTTCTTTATCGTTACTTACAACCATATTTCGATAAATTTCAGTGGTCATTATAACCACTTTAGCAGAAGGGTTAATTACTATGTCTCCTGTCATTAATCCAACATTTTCTTCTCCAAACTCTTTAGAGAAATCTTTATACTTTTGGTTTGATAATGCTTTAATTGGCGCGGTGTAGATAATTCTGCAATTAGGTTCATTTTTATATTTATCAATAATATAATCTGCAATTAACGTTTTCCCACTTCCGGTTGGTGCAGAAACAACTACTGATTGATTATCTTCTATAGCGTGGACAGCTTCTTCTTGAAATCTGTCTAATGTAAATGTTTTAAATTTCATAAAGTTAAGAAAATGAAGAGGTTATATAATACTTGCTTATAATGGTGAAATAACGTTCTCTTCAGGGATAGTAAAATAGAATTTTGTTTCTCCGGGAGAACTTTTTACGGATACATCTCCTCCTTTTCTTTCTATTAATTTTTTAAACCCTGCCAAACCATATCCTTCAGAAGTACCATTGATCCCTTTTTCTCCACCAGTAGAGATACCTTGACTAAATACTAATTGTAATTTTTCTTGTTGATCCATCTCTCTATCCGAACTTATTAATCCTGCATTGACAGCTTTTTGATAAACTGCATCAGCATCAATCCCAGTTCCAGTATCTCTTACTCTAACAAGATATGGGTGATGATGCGTGTAAACACTAACTGTTATTCTTCTAACATTTTCATGTCCATTTGGAAATCCATGCTTAATAGCATTTCCAACAAGATTACTTAATTCTGTCCGATAATTTACATTGGTAACCAACGGTCTGTCTTGTTGTGTGGTTAAGATAATCTTTCTATCTTTAAGATATGGTCCATTTAAACGGGAAAGTAATGAAAGTTGTCTCTCAAAAAAGAATTTTCCTGGTTTATCTATACCTAACGCTTCTCCTAATAAATATCCTAACTCATTAACCTCTTGCTTAATCCGGTTTATATCTTTAAGTTGTTTTTTCGTAGTTTCCTCAGGTAATTGTGTTCTTTGTATTAATCCAATCATCCCATAAGATCTAACAAAAATATCTTGCATGGTCTCTAAAATGCAATTTTCAGGTGTTATTTCATTTAAGTTTTCATGAATAGTTCTAACATTATCATACATTGCGTTAAAGAACTTTTTACTTTCAAAAGAAACACCATCTTCTTCAAGATGTAATGAAATATTCCCTAAAATATATGTCATGGGGTTTCTCAATTCATGTCTAAAATGACTAACTGCAAAAAAAAGTTCTTTTCCACTAAGTGAAGCAAGTTTACTTTTCAATCCACCTTCTTCAAAAGTTAATAACTGTGACATAACAATTAAAAATAATAAATTATTTATAAATCTACCCCTCAAAAGTAGTTATTTTCTTTGAAACTTCTTATCTAACTCAGAAACAGGCATTGTAATAAAAATTGCCCTTCCGTGCGGACAATGATAAGGAAGATGACATTGTGATAATTCTGCTAACATTTTTTGTAAGTGAGGAATACTTACTGTATCACCTGCTTTAACAGATGCACGACAAGCCATTCGAGTAATTATCTCTTCTTGAATTTCTTCAAGTTTATTCCTATTTTCATTAATTGTAGACAGAACCTCCCTAACTAACTCTAAAGGTTGCATTCTTCCAAACACTGATGGAATAGTTTTAACAACATAACTGTTCCCACCAAAATGTTCAATGGTAAATCCTAATTGTTTTAATTTACTTTCATGTTCAACAATTAACAACTTTTCTTGTGGAGACAATTCTAAAATCTCTCCCTGTAATAACGTTTGCGTAGCAACTTTTTTATGCATGAACTGTTGCATAAATTGTTCATAATAAACTCGTTCCTGCACAACATGCTGGTCAATAAAAAGAACCCCTCCTGGAGTTTCAGCAACAAAGAATGTTTTATGAATCTGTCCAAGAATTTTCATTTGTGGAAGTTTAACTAATCCTAATGCTGGGACAGCTTGTTCCCTTACAATCACTTCTTCTTCTGGCGTAGAATACTCTTCAATAATTGATGATTTTACAGGTTGCAAAATCGTCTGTGTACTCGGTTCAAAAGTATATTTTGGAGCAGGAATTGGTTTCTCATCAAAAGAAAAATCTACAACTGGGATTAAATTGTTTCTAGCTAAAGTTTCTCTTATGGCTGTTTCAATAGCTTGACTAATTTCTTTTTGTTGTTCAATTTTAATTTCAGATTTTTGTGGATGAACATTTACGTCAACTTTTTCAGGATTAACTTCTAAAAACAACACATAAACTGGATGTTTACCTACAAATAATAGTGAATGGTATCCATCATAAATTGCTTTGTTAACAATAACATTTCTTACCCATCTCCCATTAACAAATAACACTTGCTGATTTTTATCGTTCCTTGCTTGATTTGGTTTAGCAATGTAACCAGAAACTCTTACAAATTCGTTTTCAAAAGCTACAGGAAGTAAATCTTTAGCTAATGCTACCCCATAAACAGACGCAATTTTATTTTGTGCATCTTCAACAGCTGGTGCAGTGACTAAACTATGTCCTTCATGACTAAGACTAAATCCGATGTTGGGATTACCTAATGCGTATCGTGTGATAACATCAATAATATGTCTTAATTCTACTGAATCTGACTTTAAAAACTTCTTTCTTGCAGGAGTGTTAAAAAATAAATTTCTAACTTCAATGGTTGTCCCTTGTTCAGCAGCTAAGATTCCTGTACTGATAATGTTACCTCCTTCAATAACAATGTTAAACGCTTCCATTTGTTCAGAAGGTTTAGTAATTATTGACAACTGTGAAATTGCTGCAATGCTTGCGAGAGCTTCTCCTCTAAATCCTAATGTGGTGATGTTAAACAAATCTGTAGCATTACTTATTTTACTTGTTGCATGACGTAAGATTGACATTTTTGCATTTTCTTCAGTCATTCCATGACCATTATCAGTAATTTTAATCAACTCTTTTCCAGAATCTTTAATGTCAATAGTAATTTGAGTTGCACCTGCATCTAACGCATTTTCTACTAATTCTTTAACTACTGAAGCTGGTCGTTCAATAACTTCCCCAGCAGCAATTTTGTTAATAAGATCTTCAGTTAATTGTTGAATAGTTTGCATGACTATTTGGGAGTATTTTAGTTATATATTGATTATGGTGGTGCGGTGCTACTGTTTTTTCTCAAAGATATATTTGAATACTTCAAAGTATATTTTCTGGTATAAAATAAAACAGTTATAAACAGTATTGTTATTACTTAATTATCAAGAGAAGATTTTATATTCTAGGACGGCTGTAATTCATTGTGGTTGTTGAAAGTGAGGAAATTAAAAATAGGTTGCTCGGGTTATTAATAGAACATGCACGACAAGAACCACATGTTTTTTATGATCTAAAATCAATAGAAGAATTTTCAGGAGTTTATAGAACAAATGCAAAATCTTTGCTTGAAGCCTGTGTTAAGGAAGGAAGTGTTCAGTCTTGTTCCGTTCGCGTTTATTTTACGAGAGGGAGTTCGGTTAGAGAGTGTTATCGTGCAAATTTAGATAAGATTGAAGAACTAATGGAATAACCAGATTTGATTAGACTAAACAAATTCTTTCCACAACAACCTTTAAATATCCTTATTCTTTACTAAAATCATGGCAGAAATAACATTATATCAATTTGAGACCTGTCCATTTTGTGCAAAGGTTCGTGCAAAGTTGGAAGAAAAAGGTTTAAAGTACAAAAAAGTTAACGTTTCTTCAGATCGTGATGATACACAGAGAAAAGAAATTGCTGAAAAATCAGGAGTTTCTACAGTACCTGTTGCAAACATTGATGGTAAATGGATAGGTGATTCATCTGCTATAATTTCGTATATTGAAGAAAATCTATGAGGTAAAAAGATGGCAAAAAAAGAAATAAAACCTGACAAAACTCTTGCAATTGTTGGTTTAGTATTAACAATATTGAATGTATTACCTGGCTTGTGGGCAATCCTAGCCGGACCAAAATATAGAACACAAGGAATTCTACAACTTGTTTTATCTATAGTGAGTATCCCTTTAATGTTTGTGTTAATTGGTATTCCATTATACTTTGGGGTTTGGATTTGGGCAATTGTAACAATGGCTAAAGTCTATCAAGATTCCCAATAATTTTTTTATTTATTTTTTAATTAAACAGAAGCATTCCTTTTCTTAATAACATGTAATGCAGTAAATAACATTGTAACTACTGCACCAACTCCACCTAACCCTAACAAAGAAGCTTCAGGTCCAGCTGAACCGGCAACAACTGCCGCTGTAGGATTTGCAGTATAAGTAGCTAACCCTAAGAAACCAACAACTAATAACACCGCAGCTCCGATGGAAATGTAATGATGTCCAGAAGCTTTTCTTTGTGCTGCCATTGCTTTTACTGGAGACTTTATTGGTAAATGGCGCCTATTTACTCTTTGACCAAGAATTCTTGCAATTGCTTTAGAATCATTAGCTGAAAGTAATTGTAATGCTAAAGATTCATTTCCGTGAGCGGTTTGTACCCAAGAATGAAAATCGTGCTTTTTTGCATTAACATGTTTACTTAATGTTTCATGGTCCATCTCTTGAACAGCAGCAAATAATTCTTCTAAACTTTTTACTTTATTACCATCTGCAAGAATTAATGTTTCCCCTTCAGCCACCATTTTCATTTTACCCATAGAATAGAACCATTATTTTCTTATTTATATTTCTTTTGTTCAACAAGATGATAAATTACAGAAAGTTTCTTCTTTGTTAAGTCTCCTGTTGCTCCTAAAAAATAAATGTTATGCCGTCCCTATTATTCTACAATTGCCTTCATTTCATGACCAAATATTTTTGATGCTTTTTTCATATATTCAACAATATTTTTTTTAAACCATTGAGGTTGTGACCTTTGAATTTGTCCAACAATGTAATAACCAATCGCCATCATGGCACCATAATCAACATTTTTTGGTAGAGGAACATGAAATTGATTTTTAGCAAATACTTTATCAACTCTCTTACCAAAAGAAATAAACAATTCATCTGACTGTACTACTGTTGTTGCATGAGGAATATATTCAAATGTTTCAATATCCCTAGCAATATTTCTTCCAAATAATTCAATAAATTTCACATTTAATAAACGAATTATTCCTTCAAATTCTTCTGGGACTACAAAATAATATTTTTTATATTTTTTAAAATCTGGCATTTTAAGTTTGCTTGTACTTTTTTTAATATAATTGAGAACTTTTTTTGGATCTTCTTTAGTTTTACCAAATATTGGTCCCATATAAGTTGAAGTGTTGTAAGTGTACGGTTCTCTATTTTTTGGAAGAACATAACATACATCAGAAAATTCTTTAGCTTGTGCTTTAGGATTATTAGTTAATAAAGTCATACGTTTTTTGTATCTTTTAGCTTTCTTAGCAATAATTGGTGCATGTTTCTCTCCAGATGCAGAAATTAATACAATCCCATCAATACTTTTAATGTGCTTTAGTTTATTTTCAAATGATGACTCATCAGCAAATACTACATCTGAATCTTCAAAGAGAATTTTTCCTGTAGCTGCTGCATTTCCACTCCCAACAACTAAAGGATGCTTGTATGACACATTCAATTGAGGAATTTTTGTCTGACTAAATAATTCTAATGCTGCCAATACACATGTATCTAAGAATGGAATGTTCTTTACTGTAAAGTTTTGCATTGTTTGCATGTTTGGTGTTTTCATTTTGTTAACTCTACATACTCTTGAACATTAGTTTCTGTAACCTCTAAACTAACCAGAGTTTTTCCTGCTTCACTTCTTTTTCAATGAACCCAAAGCAGCACCATACAAACTAACATTATAGTCTGCAATAACATAAACTGGAATTTTTTGTAACAATTTCTTCATTTTCCCATTATTTATAAACTCTTCTTTGAACGTTTTACTTTTAAAAATTTGAAGATGTTTTGCTGCTATGCCACCTGCAATGTATAATCCTCCTAACGCTAATGTGTCTAATGCAAAGTTCTTTGCACAACGAGCATAAAAACGAACAAAATAATCAAAAGTCATTGTACACAATTTGTCAGCACAAACCGTAATGGTGTTTGGATCATAACCAGATTTACGAATCTCTTTTCCTTTAGCAGTCAACAAAATTTTTTTATTTTTTTCAAAATATTTGTAAAGCTTCGCCGTTCCTGGCCCTGATAACACATCTTCCCATTCTGCAGGCCTTTTTTCTTGTTTACTGATCCATTGTGCTAAAGAAAATTCTTCTTCTGTAAACGGGGCAAAATCACCGTGTCCTCCTTCAGAAGCAATCGGGATATAATCTTTCCCATCATGACGTAAAATTGCTTTGCCTAATCCTGTACCTGCACCAATAATTGCTTTTGTTGCATTTTTTTCAGGTTGACCAGATTTAACCTGAACTATACTTCTCTTTGGCAATTGTGTTATTCCATATGCAATAGCCTCAAAATCGTTAATGAGCCGAACAGAATGTAACTTAGTAACTTTTTGAATACTTTTGGTATCAATACTCCAATGTAGATTTGTTGGTTTCAAGTATGTTCCACTTCTTTGTACAACACCAGCAGCAGCAATGCAACAATTTGTAACTTTCCAACCATATTTATCTCTAACAAACTCTATTACTTTTTTCACTTGTGAAGAAAAGTTTTTAATCTCTTCACTTGCATAATGGAAAGATACTAAGAACTGTAAGTCTTTTGTAAAAACCCCAAAATTACTGTGAGTTCCTCCAACATCTACTGCAAGAACAACATGACATTTTTTAGGGATATGTTTTGTATGTTTTACTTCTTTACATTCCATATCAAAAATTTCTGCGTAATATTCGCATAGTACCTGTTTTTGTCTGTTCACTTCGTAAACTTTTCGCTAACTTTTTTTCACCAAATACATGTTCTGTCCAATTAGCAAAATCATTTTTTTCATCATTCACATGGTGCATGAATGTTTTTGCATCCATTTTTCTTAATGCGGAAGGTAATTGGTTCAAGTTTTGTAAAACCATTCCATTATTGGCAAAAAACTGTTCATGATGATGTTCTACATCTTTCCTAGATTTTGTTGCTTGCCGCGCTACGGCTTTCTTTTGTTTTATTTGTTTTCTTGGCATAATATCACCCCTTTGTTTGAAACTGTTTGAAATTGAACTTTATGCTGTAAATCTTTAAAGATATTCATAAAATAAATAAATCCGTCATATGGACTTTGATAAGGGTTGAAATATTTGTGTACATCTCCATCACTGAACCACTTTGTACACATATAATAAAAGTGATCTGAAGTTTGCATTTTTCTCCATATTTCTAACAATTCAGAGTTTTCTTGTTGTTTAATCAGATCCCCCATACTATACAATTTAGCAATAGCTGCCTGCTGCATACTATTACCTAACCAAGCACTTACATCACGTTCCATATCTGCCCATGATAATGGATGATGGATATCTAACTCTCCTCGTTGTGAACATTTAGCAGCAACTTCACTTGGCCAACTAAACCTATTATCTGGATGCTTCAACAACTCTTCTGGCAAATGTCGTAGAAATTCAAATATCCCCGTATCTGCCCATTGATGTTCACCAAAAGTTTCATAATCCATAAACAAATTTACGGTATCTCCATTTCCATTAATATCATTTACCCACCCAGAAAATTTTTCTACAGAAAGAGGATGTTCTTTCCATTCTTTATTAGAAAATCTGAAGGCAATGTCATCTGATAAACGATAATTTTTTAGTAGTAATGGAATGTTTGCATTTACAGGTTTATACACAAAGTTTGGCGATCTCCATTTTAAGACGTTGTCCCACCCTTCTAAAAGAATTGCTTTATAACCTAACTCTTCAATTTTTCTTGCCAACGCGTTATTATAAATTAATTCTGTATTTCTAAATATCGTAGGTGTTACATTAAACAAATCCTGTACTTTTTCCCTGTGTAACTTTACTTGTGTTTCAAACTCTTTTTCATCATATAAAAATGCTAATGAATGATAATATGTCTCTGCAAGAATTTCTACTTGACCAGTTTTAACTAATCTTTGAAAACTTGCTAAAACTTCTGGAGCGTATAACTCACATTGTTCTAAAAAAACACCTGAAAAACTAAAACTAATTTTCATTTCAGGATATCTGTTTAACAACTCCAGAAATGTTGCGTTAGCAGGAAGATAACATTTACTTGCAACTTTTTTCATAATAGCTTTATTTTTTTCAATATCAAAGTAAGATTTCTGTGATCCTATATCAAAAACTTGAAATGGTGCTAACCTAAACGGTTGATGAACTTGGAAATAGAAACAAATGTTTACCATCACCTTACTCCATGATGACGTTTAATCACATATAATGTGGTAAATAATAGTGTGGTAACTGCCAATACTGCCCCTAAACCAAGTAAAGATGCTTCTGCATTTACAGAATTCGCTACTACTGCTCCTGTTGGCTCAGTAACTAAAGCAGCTAAACTAAGCACCCCTATTCCTAAAAATAATGCAATGCCAACACCCAATCTGTTATGGTTTTGCAATTTTTTATTATTAACTCTCTGAACAACTTTTTTAACTATTGGTTCTGGACTTTCAAGAACAACATGTTTCTTAACTACTTTTTTCTTTTTAACAGGTTTCTCCCCCTGTTTTAATTCGGCCAATCGTGCTTTTAACACACTAGAAACAGTTTCTTTATTTTTTGCATGAAGTAATTTTGTTGCTAATTCTTTATCCTGATAAATGTCTCTTACCCAATTATGAAAATCATGTCTTTGATCATTTACATGATGAGAAAAAACGTGTTCATCCATCATTGGGATAACATCAACCAATTCTTGAATACTTTTTAATGAAATACCATCTGCTAGCCAGAAATAGTGTTTTTCTTTTACCTCTTTTAACACTCGATGTTTCATACTAACCCTTTTTGAATAGTATACAAGACTTTTTAGTTTATATAGCTATCCTTTGAAATTGCTGTTTTTGTGTTGATACAACATTATTGTACACATTTAAACATTTCTCTGCAGGAATGTCCCAACTAAATTTTTTAATTTCTCTACCCCCAAATTCTAGTAATGTTTCTTGTAATTCCTTATGTTCCAAAACAGAAACCATTTTGCTAGCAATATCGTGGATATCCCAAAAATCAACTTTTAAACAATGATTAATTACTTCTGAAACTCCTGACTGATTAGAGATTAAAACGGGAGTATTGTTACGCATTGCTTCTAAAGGAGTTATACCAAAAGGTTCAGATACTGATGGCATTACATACAAATCTGCCATTTGATAAGCTCTGTCAATATCTCTTCCTCTTAAGAATCCAGTGAATAACATTCTATCTGCAATTCCTAATTCTGCAGCTTTATTAATTAAAAACGGTTGCATATCTCCTGAACCAGCAACAACAAATGTAACATTGTCCATATAATCTGCTACCATCTTTGCAGCATACAAAAAGTATTCTGGCCCTTTTTGTAATGTGATTCTTCCCAAAAATAACACGACTTTCTCTTTTTCTTTTAACCCTAACTCTTCATTTGAGAAAGTGTTTTCTGGGAAATCAACTGCATTATGGACCACTTCTATTTTTTCTGGTGGAACTCCATAATGTTCAATCACTTTATTTTTAGTAAAATTGCTCACTGCAATAACTTTATCTGCAGCATGCATGCCTTCTCTTTCAATATCATATACATACTGGTTAATTCCATTGCCTCCTGTCCGATCAAATTCAGTTGCGTGCATGTGTACGACTAGAGGCTTGCCAGAAACACGTTTTGCAGCAATTCCTGCTTTGTAAGTTAACCAATCATGTGCATGAATAACATCATATTCAGTGTTTGTTGCAATTAAAGAAGCTTTTTGTGCATATCTCTCAACTTCACTGAATAAATCTTTACCATACAAATTATTATCCTTACTTGAAGGACTATGACTAAGAATCATATGGTGATACTCTTCTTGAGTCATGTACGGAGTTAAAGGGGAAATAATCTCTTTAAATGTAAACTTTGAAAGATCATTTGCACTTAACAAATTAACATATTTCCCAGTAATTCCTTTTGGTGCTCTGGGAACAACAAAAGTAACTTCGACATTTTTATTTTTTAATCCTCTTGTTAATCCATAACATGCCGTTCCTAAACCACCTTTATTGAATGGTGGAAATTCCCAGCCAAACATTAAAACTTTCATTATTTTTTCTCCAATTTTGGCGGGTTACACATCATACATATACCTAACTCGTCTAATTTCTCTAAGTATTTAACAATAGCAATTACAAAACCTGCATGACTCCACGTTAAAGGCGCCACAGATACCGGTTCTTTAGTGTGTGGATGAATTTGTTCAGGAAGTACTCCTGTTGGCAACGCAAGATCAGTTACCCATTTAAATATTTCAATTGCTGGCCTTAAGTCCTGTTCAGTTTTTGCTTTTTTGATGTAATATTCAGCTAACCATAATGTTGTGATAAACCAAGGGTTTCCAGGAATATTTTGATCAACACGATAATAATAATCATTTTCATAACGTGCATATCCTCCACTTGCGGTATTACAATACAATCTTTGTTTGCACGATTCCATACTTTTTGTAACTCTTTCATCTGTTACTGGAAGAACATCAAACTGAAAAATGGAATAAGCACTACTAAAATCTAAAGTTGTGTCTCGTTTCATTTCACCATTTTCATAATAAACCATTTTAATAAAATAACCAAGCTGTTCATCATACAAATGTTTTAACATTGCTTGTTTTAATCTTTCAGCTGCTTGTCTGAGAACTTTTGCTTTTGTTACAGTACCAAATTCATCTTCAAAATTAGCTGCTGCTAGAAATCCTGCATAAACCGTTGAACAGGTAAATGTGTGTATCCCCAATTTTTCTTCCCATAAATCATAACTTTCCTTAGGTAATCCTGTTTTTTCATCAATATGTTTTAACATAAAATTTGCTGCGGGACGAACAAATATTTTAAACAACTTTTTAATATAACTTGGATCATTATGCTGTAAGTAATGTTTCCATAATGCATCAAGTACAAGGGCTGTTTCATCTTCTTGGATTGGTAATTGTATCTGCCCATCCCGTAACCAAGAATGCCAAGAACTACCTAATGATCCATCCGGACGATACTTGTGAAAAAGGTAACCTTCTTTTGTGATTACACGACAACAAAAATTGAAGAAACTTTCTGTAATTTCATTATAACCTGCTCTGTCTAATGATCGAGCAATCAAAGCTCCGTCTCTTGGCCACATATAACTGTAAGTATCTTTTCTTAAATGTAACATTTTAGAATCTGATGAAGCAATTATTGCACCTTCATGATCAACTTGTGTACTAATAATCATTAATGATCGTTTAAATAAATCTACAACTTCTTTTGGTAAATTTTGAAATTTAAATGGTGATCTGTTCACCCATGTTTTCCAGTATTCAGCAGTTTCTTTAAGCAAAATTTGTGGTTGCTGCTTCTTTACTTTACTATTAAGTGCATTAACCGTACCATAACAATCACTAACACATATCCAATAATATGCTTTTTTACTTTTATTTGCTGGAATAGTGGAATATAACCCCAATGTTGAATCTACAGATCCGTGTTCGATTGGATTATTACTTAAAATTCCATCTTCTGCATCTTTGTATGTTCCTTCCCTGCCATATTCTTCAACTAACCCAGTAGCATACTCTGAAATTTTATTATTATCTATGCTACCGTTCATCAAAAAATATCTTTTTCCTTTGTAATGAATTAATGAATCAATCACTGGGTTATAATATACTGTATCCCCAATGTTTCCTTCTGATATTTGATACTGTTGATGAAAATAAATCCTAATTTCTCTTCCTGTGTTGTGATGATTTTTAATTGTAACTTCTCTAATCAAAATATCTTCTTCGTAATGTACTGCATCTTGAAAAGTAAGAGTAATGCCTAACCGATCATTTTTTCCAATAATTTTTGTAATTAGTGTTTCTTTTTGGTAAGATATAGTTTTTTGCCATTCATCATCAGAAAACCAGCTAAATTGCCCGTTAACCCATACCCCTATTCTGTGAATATTACCATTAACATGATTTTCCTGTCCAACGTATGGGTAATAGAAATCTCTGACTCGTCCATGCTTATCCATTCCCACAAGAATAGAACTGTTACCTAAAACGAAATGTCTGGTCATTTCAACCTCTTTTTTTAATCTTGATGTTATGTTAAAGCTTTATAATAGTTTTTGTCAATTTTTTGTTTTAATTTTTTTTAAAACTTAACTTATTTTAACTTTTATACTTAAATTAAAAAGAAGATTGTTCAAGCAAAAGTTTATTAATCATAATTTCTTATCTCAAACATGAAAAAATATGATGTTTTAGTTATTGGTTCTGGTGGTGGGACAAAAATTTCAACTCCAGCTGCAAGTTTAGGGTTAAAAGCAGCAATTATTGAGAAAGCCAAGTGGGGTGGTACCTGCTTGAATAGAGGTTGTATACCTTCAAAAATGTTAATCCATCCTGCTAACATTGCCCATCAAGTAAAAGAATCAAGTAAATATGGATTAAAAACTAAATATAATGGAGTTAACTTCGAAAAACTCACCTCAAGAATTACAAGGGAAGTTAGTAAAGATTCTAGAAGTATTCCAAAATGGTACAAAACAAAAAAGAATCTTGATTACTATGAAGGGACTGCAAAATTTATTTCTGATAAAGTTGTAGAAGTTAATGGGAAAATAATTACGGCTAAGAAAATTTTTATCGCTGTAGGTGGCAGACCATTCATTCCACCAATTCCAGGATTGCATGGAACTCCATTTATGACTTCTACTGAAGCGTTAAGATCTAAAATTCTTCCAAAGAAACTTTTAGTCATTGGTGGCGGCTATATTGCTGCTGAGTTAGGACATGCTTATGGTGCATTAGGTTCAGACGTCCACATTTTAGTTAGAAATCAAGCATTATTGACAAGAGAAGATTCTGAAGTTAGTAAAGAATTCACTAAATCGTTTAGTAAACAGTATAATGTTCATTTTAATGTTAATACGGAAAAAGTATCATACAAGAATGGTAAATTTACTTTAACACTAAAAACCAAATATGGAAGAAAAACTCTTTCAGGAGATGGTTTATTAGTAGCAACAGGAGTTAAACCAAACACAGATACATTATCGTTAGGAAACACTTCTGTTAAAACTAATGAGAGAGGTTTTGTTAGAGTTAACAAGTTCATGGAAACTTCAGTTAAAGATGTGTATGCTTTAGGCGATTGTGTTGGTAATTATATGTTTAGACATTCAGTTAACTTTGAAGGAGAGTTCTTGTTCAATAATTTAATCAAAAAGAAAAAGAAAGTTCCAATTAAATATCCTCCAATGCCGCATGCAGTTTTTTCTTCCCCAGAGATTGCTGCAGTTGGTTTAACTGAAGAAGAAGCTAAAAAGAGGAAAATCAATTATGTTGTTGGTTTGCATCAGTATAAAGATTCTGCACAAGGGATGGCAAGACTTTCTAAAGTCGGTTTTGTTAAACTGTTGTTCCATAAAAAAACTAGGAAGTTGTTAGGTGCTCACATCGTCGGGGATGAAGCTTCTATTATGATTCATCAATTAATCTATGCAATTCACTTTAATGCTACTTTAGATAACTTACTTGAAATGATTTATATCCATCCTGCTCTTCCAGAAGTAGTAAGGAACGCTTGTAGGGATGCTAAAAAGTTATTTTAAATGTATCAAGAAATCTTAATTCTTACTTTTTTTCAAAAATCGATCTATTTCCTTTAAAAATTTCTCAATTTCTCTAGGTTCATCAATAAACCCAATAACATTCTTGTACAAACTTAACTCTTTTTGGTCAACATCATCTGCAATAAAAAATACCACTTTTAGACCTTTATTTTGAATAATCTCCAAGATCTTGTTTCTTGGCATCAAACCGTTCTGCAAGATCAAATCTGGTTTTTCCCCCTCTATTTTCTTCAAAAAATCTTCAAAAGATTCAACTTCAATAACGTCATATAGGTTTTTTTCAAGAAGAGTTTTAATGGACAATCTTGTATCAGGATTTTCATGCATAACCATTATTGTAGGCATTTTTAATCACCCAAACTAAGTATTCTCTTTATTTCTTTTTTGAAAGAAGCGTTATTAATCGGTTTTTCAATATAAATTATTGGTTTGAGTTTTTCAATAGTGCCTTTACCATTTTTACTTGGACTAACTACTGTTAAGAAAGCTACTTTTTGCTTCTTTATTTTTGAATCAGCACGAATTTTTTCCAATGTTTTTAAGCCAGATATTTTTGGCATAAGTATATCAAGCAATACTAAATCAAAATTTTTCTTTTTTAACATCTCAATAGCTTTATTACCATCATCAGTAATTTCTACTTTATAATTCATAGTCTCAAGCAACATTTTCACAGATTCTAAAATGTCCCATTCATCATCTACCAACAAAATTTTCTTTACCATTCTTTTGATTGTACTATTTCTTTTTGATATTTAATCTTTTCCTTTTGGAAATTTTCAATTCACGTTGTCTTTGAGTTAAAGGTAATGTGAAGTAAAATGTTGACCCTTTACCAAGAACTGATCTTACCCAAATCTTTCCCTTATGAGCGTTAACAATACTTTTACTAATAGCTAAACCTAAACCAGTTCCATTATGTTCTCTAGTAAATGTTTTTTCTATTTGAAAAAAAGCTTCAAATATTTGATCAATATGTTCTTTAGCTATCCCTTTTCCTGTATCTTTAACTTCTACTAAGATCTTGTTACCTTTTTTATTTGCTTCAATACTTATACGCCCTTTATCTGTAAATTTAATCGCATTCTCAATTAAATTAGTTATAACTCCAGCGATCCTTTTTTCGTCTGCTTCTATTTGTGGTAGAGTAGATTTTTTATAAGAAATTGTGATCCCTTTTTTCTCTGCAACTGGAGTCATATTTTGTGTGGTTGCTTTAATTAAATTAGCTAACTGAACTTTACTAAATTGTAATTTGAACCCTTCTGCCTCTAATCGAGAAATCTCTAAAATGTCTTCTATTAACACATTAAGACGATTAATATTTCTAAGAATAATGTTAAAACTACTTTTTTGTTTAGTGTTTAACTTTCCTAAATCACCTTCCAAAAGCATTTGAGTTTGTATCTTAGCTGGCGTTAGAGGAGTCTTCAATTCATGAGAAGTTACAGTTAAAAATGTACTTTTCATAATATCTAATTCTTTTAATTTTTTATAAGAGTGTGACAGTTTAGTCCTGGCTTCTTCTACATCTTCAAGAATATTTAATGTAGCCAATTTAGCGTTTTCTGCTTCAGTAGCTTTTCTTGTCAAAGCTTTTTTAGACCAATTTAGTTCTTTTGTTCTAATACCAACTTCTTTTTCCACGCTTTTTGCATGTTTTATTAATTCATTCCTAGCTTCTTTTAGATCTGAGGCCATCTCATTAAACGTTTTAGCCAAATCTCCAATCTCATCTTTAGATTTGACATGAATTTTTATTGAATGCTTTCCTTTTCCTACTTTCTGAGCAATGTCCCTCAATTTAATTATTGGTCTAGAAATGGTGTTAGAAAATAAAATGCCAATCAATAGCGATATAATAAACAAAATTCCAGTTATAATGGATAGTATTTTTGCCAAGTTATTAATGGAGGTGAAAGTTTCAGACTTTCCTTGTTCTGCAATTAAACAAACATCTCTATCATCAATCCAATCATAAAAAGTAATTACTTTTTCCCCTAGGTAATTCTTGTTTTCTATTATGCCTCTTTTTCCTTCTAAGCATTCTTTTACCGCTTTGGTATAAATAGTCCTTTTAAATTCCAACTCTTCAATAAATCTTGATTTAGTAACCAAAAGATTGTACTGATTAACCAAATAAGTTTCTCCCGTTTCACCTAATCCAGACTTCTCTTCCATAATTGTGCTGATATCTTCTGTTATTATATTTCCAGCAATAACTCCTATGGTTACATTATTTTCATTTTTTATTGGCACAGATAAAGTAATTGCTGGTTTTTGAGTAGATAAAGAATAGTAAAAAGATTGAACAAAAATGCTTTTTAGTCCTTCATTAAAATAATCTTCTTGCAGTTTAATCTTACCTTTTTGTTTGTTATCAGTAGATATGTCCACTTTACCATTTAAAAGAATTACAAAAATTTCTTCAGAACGATGATGGAGCAATCTTTCATTCAACAATTTTTGTACTTTCGCTTCTTGTTCTTCTTCCTCATTTTCATCATAATTCTTATTTAAGTAATGAAACTCATTGAGATAATTAACAATTAGTTCCTGTTCTGAAAGATCAAGAAGTTCCTCTAATCTTTCGTTAAGATATGAATTAAATTGATTTTCTTTCAAGACAGCTACACTTTCAAGATGTTCACTAGTTCTTTCAATAATTGATTCACTACTATAAACAAAAGAAGTATAACCAAAAACCAGAGCAATAATTAGAGGAACTACCATAAAATAAATTGCTAATTTAAATTTTATTTTCATTTTTTCATCTTATCTTAACGGAATGATTATTTACAATCCATAGTTTTTATTTGGAATTAACTAGTGTACAAACCATTTACATCAACATGATTTTTTCTAATATTCATCTTTCCTTTGCATAAGCTTTCTCCACAAATTCATTTGTATAAACTTCATTAATATCCAATTTGGTAACTAAAGATTCCCCCAGGAGAATCTCATAAATATTTCCCCATGCTGCCTCCGTCATTAAACCTAAATGTTCATTTCCTGTATGGATTAGGGGAATAGTTTGATGTAGCATATAGGTTTGATGAGCCCGAGATAAATCAGGACTATACTTCAATGTATGATCGACGGCTTCTTCTTCATGTTCGATTGCATATTGCCAACCTTCTAGGGTTGCACTCACAAACCCTTCAACTAATTCTGGATTATTTTCAATCATATTTTCAGTAGTAAACAAAACGTCAGCATACATGTTAACTCCATACTCTGCTGGAAAAATAATATTAACTTCTTTTCCAGCCTCAATGACTTGATAAGGTTCATTAATCACATAACCAGAAGATACATCTGTTTCTCCTGCTAATAATTGACTTGCATCAAAACCTATCTCTATTTCATTTATTTTACTTCTGTCAATATCCATTTTTTTCATCATTAATTCGTAAACTAATTTGACGTCTGGAGTCCCTTCTAACCCCACATTTTTTCCAATAAAATCTTGAGGAGAAGTAATCCCTGACTCTTTCAAAGAATATAAACTGATGGGGCTAATTTTATAAATTACCGCAATCGCTTTTAGAGGTTTTCCTTCTGCTCGGGCTAATATCAACTCATTAGCTCCAGTAATCCCAAAATCAGCCTCTCCCACAGTAACCTGAAATATAGGTTGAGACTCAGGAGAAAAAGGAACTAAATTTACATCCAAGTTCTCTTCAGCATAAAACCCTTGCTCTTTAGCCACATAGTTTCCTGCAAATTGTGCTTGATGAAAATATTTTAAGTGTACATCAACTGAAGTTAATTCCTCTTGTGTTTGTTCAGTTGTACAACCTATAAGAAAAATACTTAACAAGAGAATTAATGCCATTATAATTGATTGAGTAAATTTCATCTCTTCATCTCTTCTAGTCTCTTAATCTTTCTTTTCAACCCAACCATCTTTAATTCTCTGCCGATCGCAATTTTAGTGAATCTTTCTAGTTCTTTAATTTTATTTTTTAATTCTTCTTGGTTCTTCCTTCTCTCTGTAATATCTCTAAAAAATCCAACAATGTACGGTTTGTTATTAATTATTATAGGTTGCGCGTTAATATCACAGTAAATTACTTCATTATTTTTTTTAAGAACTGGGAGATTTTCTGCCAATTTAATTTCTCCTTTAACCTGTTTCTGAAATTGATCTAAAACATATTTCAAATCTTTTTTAGGATGAATTTTTGTAATTCCGAGTTTTAATAGTTCTTTATTGGAATAACCTAATAACTTGCTTGCTTGTAAGTTGGCAAAAGCAAATGTTTTAGTTATTGGGTCAGCAACTAAAATTGCATCACTAGCTCCCTCAAATAAAGACCTATATCTCTCTTCACTTTCTTTAACTTTAGATTCAGATTTTTTTCTTTCCGTAATATCTCTTACTGTTGCTTGAATTTTAACATCCTTTCCACTACCTATTCTTGTAAGTAACACCGTGGCTGGGAATGTTTTGCCATTCAATTTTTGATGGGTCCATTCAAAGAAGTTAGAACCTTCTTTCATTGCTTTCATAATCATTTTTTGAGCTTTTTTGGCAGAGGGTTGTCCATCTGGTTGTTTTTTAGGAGATACATCCCATGGTCCTAGAGAAGTAAACTTTTTTTCATCTTTAGCTCCAAACAGTTTTACGGTTGCAGGATTACCAGAAGTAAATCCCCATTTTGGAGGTGCAATAGTCATCAAAGCATCTCTAGAAATATCAAATAATTCTTTATACTTTCTCTCACTTTTACTTAAATCAGCGGTTCTTTCGACAACACGTTGTTCTAATTCTTCTTTTGCTTTTTTAATCTCTTCTTCAGCTTTTTTCCTGTCACTAATATCAATACCCATCCCTACAAGGTAGGGCTTTCCTTCAATTTCCATCAACTTTCCAGTAAAATAATAAATTCTTTTCTTTCCACTTTTGGAAACAAACTCTGCCTCAGCATCAGACTCACCTTTAGTAAACACTTCTTTAATTCTAGAAGCAATATGTTTCTTATCATCTCTAAAAAAATCAAGCGGATGTGCTTTTTCCATTTCTTTGCTTGAATATTCAGTAACTTTCTCCCAAGTTTTATTCCATTTAATAAATTTCCCTTTAACATCAAATAGATAAAAAACTCCTGGTAAACTTTCTATAGTTGAGTCTAAACTATTTTTCTCACCTGTCAATTTTTGTTCGCTTTCTCTTAATTGTTTTTCTGCTTTCTTTTGTTCAGTAATGTCTTCATGCATCATCACCACAGAAATGATTTTGCCACCTTTGTCATGAATATGATAAAGCTTGGATTGGATCCAACGTTTTCTTCCTTTTAGAGAGCTCGAACGAGTTATCTTTGGCTCATATTCAAATGGTGGAAGAATAACAGTCTCTCCTGCAAAGGCTTTTTTAATCTTGGGCATAAGACCCAATTTTTTTATTTGGTCATCTTTTAATAAATTATATTTTTTATGGATTATTGATAATTCTTTTCTACTAACTCCCCAAAGTTTAGCATAAGCATCGTTAACTTGTATTATTTTTCCATCAATGTTCATAATTTGAACAGCAACCGGAGATTGTTCAATTAAGAGTCTAAATTTCTCTTCACTTTCTCTTAATACTTCTTCACTTTTCTTTCTTCCAGTAACATCTAACGCATAAATATTCACATAATCATAAGGTGACACGGGAACAATAGTGAAAGAATAAAAGAATCCATTGAGGGGTACATCCAAATCATGTAAAGTTTTTTTTGTTTGTAAAGATTTTTTAATCAAATCTTTAAGAGATGGTATAGCATTAAAAACGGTTCTAATTCCATTATGTTTTAAAAATTTCTTAATGGCTTTATTTTGATATGTTACTTTGAAATTTTTATCTACTCTTATGACTGGATAAGGATTTTCGGCCGGGAACTTAGCTAAATTTTTAATCTCCTTTTCCGCTTTCTTCTTTTCTGTTATATCAATAAAATTAATGATAACTTTTTCTGTCTTTTTATTCTTAGGGGATACTGGAACGCCATTCACAATTACCCAAGTAATATCTTTTCTATCTGGACGATTAATCCCCAATACATAATTTAGTAGTGGTTTTTTGGTAGAAAGAACTATATTAACAGGATAATCTTTTAAAGCCATTTTCTTTCCATCCTGATAAACAAAATTCCAAGCAGGATCAATAGCTTTCTTACCTGCCATTTGTTCTCTACTAAGGCCGAGAATGTTACTTGCTTCTTTATTACTAAATAAAATCTGAGTATTGGCAGCATGAACGACTATTCCTGCACGCAAGGAATCAAATGTTAACCGATAATTCTCCTCACTTCTTGCCAATTTTTTTTCTGTTTTCTTTCTTTTTGTGATGTCTTTGATGTATGACCAAGCTATAGGCTTGCCATTTTTTTTCATGGTCGAAACTTTTATAGAAACAGGGAAAATACTTCCATTTTTTTTGATATATTCTTTTTCATATTCCTCAGAATAACCTCTCTTCTCAATTTGATTTTTTATAATGTCAGCTTCCTTTTTATGCCATTTCTTTGGAGTAATTTGATTATAGGTTTTTTTCATAAGTTCTTCTAAATTATAACCTAACATCTTCAATAAAGCTTTATTAGCATTAATTAATTCTCCTTTGATGTTAGTAACAGAGATTCCATCTGTATTCAATTCAAACAGCCCACGAAACTTCTCTTCGCTTACTTTCAATTCTTTTTCCGCTTTCTTCTTTTCAGTTATATCCCTAAATACTTCTAGAATTGCTTTCTGGCCATCTAATTTGATTCCTTTATGAGTTATCTCAAATACTTTACCTCCAATAATACCTGGAACTTCAATCGTTTTAGATTCACCAATTTTAATTGGCTTCTTAAGTGGACAGTCTAAACATTGTTTTTTATTTTTTTTATATGTCTGATAGCATTTTTTTCCAATCGCTTTTTTTCCAAATTTTTTTAAGAAATGTTTATTCATATACAGAATGTTTAAATTTTGATCAACAATATCAACCCCTACTGGTAATTCATCAATAATCTTATTAGAACTAATATATTCCTCTATTGCTTTTTGGATGGTTTTGCTTCCCATTCTACTAACCTCTTTTTTAATATATTATGAAGTATGTATATAAAAACTTTCTTTTTAAAATGGCATAGTTTGCTCAGAGTTGTAACCTAACAAAGAAACAATCATTTTATCTCCAATAATAATGATATGGTAAATAGAAATCTAAAATATCTTCTCTATGTTCAACTTCTACTTTAACAGTATTCTCAGTTAATTTTTGATAATGATATCTTGCAGTTGGTGCTAAACTTACATATCTAGCAGAATATCTTTCATGCGGTCCGTTATACAATCCAGATGGGAAATAACCAGTAACAATATTCTTGTTGGTGTGATATTCTTTTCTAGTTTCTTTAATTGAATCATAAACTTCATCAATAGAAGAGAATGTGTGTACTTCTACAGTATCGTAAGCTAAAACACCAAAACTTAACAAAAATGTTAAAACAAATAAAATACTAAAAAATTGTTTCATAACTTTGTAGGAGTATCTTTCATTTAAAATATTTGCCCAAACCTTTTTAAAAGCCTTCTTAGATATCCTAAAACAATGGTTGAACTAATTATTACTGAGAAACCTTCTTCAGCAAGAAAAGTAGCAGCAGCGCTAGCAGATACTAAACCTGTAGCAAAGAAGTTCAAATCAGTACCATATTTCGAATTAAAACATAAAGATAAAGAAATTATAGTAACATCAGCAGTTGGCCATCTGTACGGTTTGGTAGAAATTAACAAGAATGGTTGGACATACCCCGTGTTTAATATTGACTGGGCACCTTCCTATTTAAACTCTAAACAAGATTATGGTAAAGATTACATTGCTGCTATTGAAAAATTAACTAAAAAAGCAGATGAGTTTACTATTGCCTGCGATTATGATGTTGAAGGAGAAGTTATTGGGTTAAACGTTGTAAGATTTGCTTGTAAGAAAAAAGATGCTAACAGAATGAAATTTTCTACTTTAACTAAAGGAGATTTAGTAAAATCTTACGAAACTAAAATGCACCATTTAGATTGGGGTCAAGCTTATGCTGGAGAAACTAGGCACAAACTAGACTGGTTTTATGGTATTAATCTGAGTAGAGCACTAACTGCATCTGTTAAAGCTGCAGGTTCGTTTAAAGTAATGTCTGCTGGTCGTGTACAAGGTCCAGCTCTAAAACTTCTAGTAGATAAAGAGAAAGAAATTCAAGCGTTTGTTCCTGAACCTTTCTGGGAAATTTCATTAAATGGG
>JABHXC010000044.1 GCA_018657475.1 Candidatus Woesearchaeota archaeon | reverse complement strand
CTTTTCTTAGCTTTTTTCTTTTTCTTAATTTTCTTCTTTGGTTTTTTATTATTTTTTAGCCAAGTAATTATTAAATAAAATAGACTTAAAATTATTACAACAGTTAGAAGAAATATATAGTTAGTTTTGAAAAAATCAATCATATTTATAACACTTAATCTTTCACCAGGTGTTCTTGTTACTAAAGTAAATATTACCCAAAAGATTATGCTTAAAAGAAATGCTAGCCCAATTCCACCAAACCAACTAAGTTTTCCCCTCAAAGTTTTAGATTTTTTAATCATATAAAAAACTGCTAGGAAAAAAATAATTGTAATTAAATACCAAAAAGAACTACTAACACTACCTGAAGTTAATATTGAATGTGTGTTAGCAATTTCTGCTGTTGAACCATTAATAAAACGTGAAATTATTTTCATACTAACTGTAAGAATTACTGCAATGAGTAACGCAAAACCAACTCCTGTAAAAACTTTTGTCTTATTTTGTTTAGAATTTTTACTTTTTTTCTTAGTTCTTTTAGTAACTTTTACTGATCTCTTTTTAGTAGTATGCTTTCGAGAAATAGATCTAACACTACGCTTACCTCTTTTCTTGCTCATTTCTGTTTAAAGAACGTCAACATACGTATATAAAGCTGTGTCTTCATTTTAGGATAGTGAAGGGAAAGTTACGTAACTATTCTTAGAAAATTTGAATGCAGTATCAACTAATTCTATGTCTATTGGAATTTCTAATAATGGATTATCAGTTTCTGTGAAAAGAACAGTTACTTCGCTTGTTGTAATAGCGTTACTGTTAAAAGTCATTTTTCCATTTCCATCAATGATATAAGAAACAGCATTACCATTATTATTAAAATTAATATTTGCATCTGCAACATTAACATAATCTCCTGAACAGGAACCACTTGAAGAAGTTGCTGAGAAGTTTAATAATAAACTGCCTCCATTATTTACATTAATTGAACAGCCAGTGATATTGTTGCTGAAAGAAAGAGAAACTAAATAGCCAGTAATAGCTGAATTATTTTCAATTTCAATGGTTTTACTGTCTTCAAACTTAACCGCAATATCATATGGTTTTAAAGTAAGTAGATGTTTTGAAAAGAAATTTTCTAAAGAAATATTAACTTTGTTAAAATCGTTTTCAACATAGGTTTTTAATTCTTGCATAAGTGATTCTTGTTCATTAAAATTTACAGGTAGATTTTGTTGGACAGTTAAAGAAGTTTTTGTAGTGTTTACAGTAACAGGGCTGTTAATTAGGAATGCTTCAGAAAACATATTTTGTATTGAAGTATCCGTCTCATACATTTTGTGATTAAATGATGAGTATGCATACAGTTCTGATACTTCCACGGAATGTTGAAAGAAAAGTAATCCTAACGCAAGAAAAACTAATGAAAAAAGCATCAAACTTAATGTGTAAGAAATACCTTTATTGTTCATTGTTGCCTCGCCCAAATATAATATGTTATTAATAAGTAAGTTTGATTTTGAGTTAGTGCTGCTCTTCTTCCTGAAACTACTAACTTTTCATTAGGAATATTCCCACCTACCTCTATTGTACCATTACCTTGGCTAAAATTTCCTTCTATTCTTAATAAAGCATCAACATTTCCGGGTAATAATTCTTCTAATTCTGTTTCAATAGTATCAAAGTTAAGGTTGTCAAGGTTTTGTTGTTTATCAATAAGCATCACAACGTCAGAACCAACACGATGTAATTGATGTTCGCCAAAAGAACTTTCGCTCCCTCTACTCATAAAAAATAAAGTTATGGAAAAAATTGTAAATAAAATGATTAGACCTAGGACTAAGTCAAGTGTAAGGATAAACCCCTTCTTATTTCCAAATTTTAAATATGATCTCTTGTGTTTCATTGTTTACTTGTGCTAGGCGGTTAACCGCAATTAATGTTTTGCTGTTTACTATTGAATTATTTGTAGAATTAATTAAATTTCCATTACTATCTCTAACTTCAAACTGATACTCATAGCGATTTATATTAAACAATGTTTTAGTTAAATTATAATCTAATGAAAAAAAAGTATTAAGTTTATCCTGACTTAAAATATCATGACTTTTTTTGAACCCAATAGTTGAAATATTTGTACTGTTAATATGCCAATTTTCAGGAACTCCGGGTGATCTAACCATTAAATCGGTAATTTGGAATGCTAACAACTGAATTTCTTCAGCTTCGACATTACTTGCTAACCTTTCTGAATAAATGTTCCATACAGAAATGAAAAAGATGAAAACTACTAAAAAAACGAGCATAGATACTAACAAATCAGTAGAAAATAAAATTGCTTTTTTATTCATGCTGAATCACCACAATATTATCATCGTTACTTAAAGTTATATCTCCTTCAAGTAAAGTAAATCTTTGACCTGTTAAAACTGATTGATCACTAACTTGATTTGTAATAATTGTACAAACAGCTGATTCTGATTCTATTCTTTTTTGTTCAGGTTCTACAGTAATATTATTTTTGAGATTTAATGTGATTTGTGAATTTTCACCTAGAGAAAAAATGTTGTTAATTGCTAAACTAAGCTTGAAACATTCTGACTTTGCTGTCAGTTCTATTTCAGTATTGTTTAAATCAATATTTTTTTGATTATAAAACATAAACATTACAAAAAAAATT
>JABHXC010000043.1 GCA_018657475.1 Candidatus Woesearchaeota archaeon | reverse complement strand
ACTGTAGTACAGTTGTTACAGCGTCATCATTACCAGCTGTTGCTGCATCTTTGGAGTTCAGTACAAAGTAGTCATCATCGGTAACGTTGGTTAGACTTAATGCTAAGTTATCGCCTGCCTTATCACCTGTGTAGATGTTACTTCCAGTCGCGTACATTAATGGTACTTCTACAGAAGATCCATCACCAGCTGTGAAAGCCAATTTGTATTTGTCATCTCCTGACTTCTGTAACATGATGTCATTTGTAGCTTCTTCATCTTGGAAACCATGGAATTCCATATCCCAGTTTTCAGTGAACAATAAACCTGATTCCTCTAATTCAGAATCTGTACTTAATTTATCACCAGCTGATAACCAAATATCATCCTGAGCAGTCATGTTAACTTCGATTAAATCGATTTTTAACTCACCGTCAGTTGAAGTGTCAGTAGTTCCAGTAACAACAGTTCCTTTAATGTAAGGTACAGCACCATCAATGGTTTCTTCATTAACTTTAATTTCAGTACCACTAGCAGCCGTATCACTGATGTTATCAGTCATATACAACTTGTTCGCTCCCAAAAAGAAGTCAGCGGAATGAATCCCACCAGCATAATCTTGGTACAAGATGTTAGATACACCGACATCATTACCGTCAGCTAAAGTGTATGTTTCACCATCATTTAGCTTACCAGTTGCTTCACCATTAACTACAAATGCAACTTCGTCTGCATCTACAAATGTAACTGCTACATCATAGTCTGTTCCATCAACAGTGTAAGAACCTGAATCGCCTTCACTAAGTGTTGCAAGAGTAGCACCACCCATAAATGTTAAAGCTACGGTTCCACCAGAGTTAACAGTATATCTTGCTGTTGTCATAGTCCAACTAGTTCCCATGAAGGTAAAACTTTTATCTTCAAAGTCATCTAAAGATTGACTATCAGACGCATCAATATCTGTTTCTGCATCAGTAACAAAGTTTAGTTGATATCTAGCAATTTGGTCGTCAGAAGCAATTTTCCAGAAAACATCTAATACATCATCATCATTTTCTTCAAAAATTGCGTGTGGACCGCCTGCACCAGTTGTTTTATCAAAGAACAATTTTTGTTCAAAGTCGTAAGAACCTTTTGAGTTACTAAAAGTTCCATCACCTAGTGCTGCTAAATCTCCACCATCGATGAAATCAACAATACCATTGGTTCCTGTTGGACCAATACTTTCGTTAAGTTCTAACCATTCAGCTGAAGTTCCAACTAACCATGCGTCACCGTCTACATCGACACTAACACCACTTCCTGAACCAGGAGCCATCATAGATGTAGCAATATCTGTCATTGCTAAATTGTCTACACTTGCTGCATTTTCACCAACAACGAAAAAACCGTTGTATGTGCCATCTTCTACGAACATGGTAGGGTAATCCCCTAAATCTGCAGCTAAAGCGCCCATTGCTGTTGCTCCTAGCATTGCTGCACCGGTAGCTACTGCAAATAATCGTTTTACTGTTTGTCTTACTCTCATTTTCAAAAACACACCTCCGTGTTTGAATATACTTTTTTTCTCGTCATAAACAGTTATCCATGAAAGTTCCGAATACCACACTAAAAGTATAGTTTTTCGATTTCACAGACGAGTTTATGCTATTAGTCACCCTGTCATTATTGGCAGGATAACCTACTGAGATTAACAGTCACTACCAAAAATCGGTTTATAAGTCTTTCGAAAAAAATAGCCTTAAAAATACAAGATTTGGCGTTTCAGGGGCCGAAACTACAAATTTACCCAATAAGAAGTGGTCATCATTGTAAAATGACAAACACCAAAAAATGGAACAAAGTTCCATATCACCGCACCTTTCGACAATTAAACAGCATAAACAGTTATAAATCAACCGGGCAACAACCAATTTATGAAAATTGAAAATCTTGATTTACCAAGTTACTTCAAAGAGAGATACAGTAAATTTCCAAATCTTACCCCAATTCAAGCAAAATCAATAGAAGAGGGTTTGTTAGAAAAAAAATCACAATTAATTTGTGCCCCTACTGCTTCCGGCAAGACATTAATCGCCACAATGGCAATTTCTGATACTATTGGAAAAGGAAAAGCAATTTATGTAGTTCCATTAAAAGCGTTAGCAAACGAAAAATATAATGAGTTTAAAGAAGTTCTAAAAGATACTGAGTTCACCGTTATTCAATCAACAGGAGACATTGATTCAGCCTCAGAATACCTTGCAAAATATGATGTCCTAGTTGTAACCGCAGAAAAATTAGACAGTTTACTCCGCCATAAAGTATCTTGGTTACATGAAGTTAAAACAGTTATTGTTGACGAGATTCATTTATTGAATGATCCATCCCGTGGTCCAACAGTAGAAATCATTCTAACAATGTTAAAAATGTTAATTAATCCACAACTTATCGGGCTATCTGCAACAATTGGCAACCCACAAGCACTTGCTGATTGGTTAGATGCAACATTAGTTATCGATGACTGGCGTCCAGTAGAATTAAAGCAAGGTATCGCTAGTAATGGAGAAATTGAATTTTATTGAAAAAAAATTAGAAATCATAGTCATATTCTTAACAAGTGGTCGTACTTTTTATCCAATAATGCTGCTCTTTTAAATGCCATAGTAGATCGTTTTTTATCACCCAATTTGTACAAACAAAAACCTAAGTTAATGTAAAGTAAAGGGTTCTTATTGTTCAACTTTAACGCCAGTTTTAAATTTTCAAAAGCTTCAGAATATGAACCAATCTCATTTTGTAAAGATCCCAAATTTACCAACACTGAAAAATCTCCTAGAGAAAGTTTTTTTGCTTTTTTTAATGTTTTTAAAGCTAGCCCAATTTCTCCAGATTTTTTATACATTGCACCCAACATTGCCCAACTTTTTGCATGCTCAGGATAAAGCTCGATTGACTTTTTAAATGCTATTATTGATTCATTTATTTTATTATTACTTGAATATTGAACCCCTAATTGATAATGCGTAAAATGATCATCTGAAAGTTTCTTCTCGCCAAGAGATTCATAAAGTTCCCATTTACATTTTAATTTTTTCAGATCCAACTTACCATAATGATGAATTGGAATTTTTAACAATTGAATAGTTCCCACTAATCTCACAGACTCATTCACATTTTCATGAACGCAACCCTCAAATAAGACATGTGGATCATTTTTAAATAATCTAACAATAGGGCGAGAATAAAAACCAAGTGCATCATTGCTTTCTTTATAGCTATCACTTATTGAAGATATCCACCCATCAACCATTGAATCATTAGTATAATGTCTATGTATTAACTGAAATGCAACAGCTCCGGAGTTTATAGCATCATTTATTTTTTGATGATCTTTTTTAGAAATAGTCTCATCTGCATCTAAAACTAAAATCCAATCTCCAATTGCATGCTTTAAACTTTCATTCCTAGCTGCTGAAAAATCATCACACCATTCAAAATCATAAATTTTTTTAGTGAATTTTGAAGCAATCTCTTTTGTATTATCTGTTGAACCAGTATCAACAATGATAATTTCATCAACTAAACCTTTAACAGAGTTCAAACATTGTTCTAGAAACATTTCTTCATCTTTTACAATCATACATAAAGATAGCGAGACCATAATCTCCCCCATTACAGAAAGTTTATAATTATTTCTTTAATTAATAATTCTCACCAATTCTTCAAAAGCTTCCAGCTGATAATGTTGCTTATACTGTTTAGCAGAAGACCTTAATTTATCTGCAGTAAAACTAAATCCTTTTTGTACCAATTCTGCTTGAATTCTTGCTAAAAATTCAGTAAATTGCGTAACGTTACTTGGCTTATCTGTAGAATAACATCTTTCAAAATCGATCATTACTGGATGTTGATTTTCATTTACCAAAATATGTTTATGAGGACGATGTAATTCTTCTTTATTTACATTTAATCCATCCAAAACATGACATTGTTTTAAAATCTTCAAAAGCACATTTTGAATTTCTCTTCGATCATGATCTTTTATCCAACCTAAAATAAACTCACCTTCAACAAAAGGGTAAACAAAATAATTATCGCGTGCAAAAATCAATTTTGGGCCAATTGATTTCCTGTTAAGAATTTTAAGCCATTTAATTTCATTTTGTATTCTATTTTCAGCTTTACTTTCTTTTCTTTCAGTTTTTATTGCAACTTTAAACAATTCAGATTTTGCAAAATGTGATTTGACATTATCCTTTTTATCTAAATAAGCAGTGTAAATATTCCCTCTTTTTCCATGATTAAAATAAAGAATTTCTTTAAGATGTTGTTTCTCTAACTCACGTCTTAAATCATTTTTTTCTAACTGGTAAACATACAACGTTTCAAAAGATAATTTTTGTTGATCCAATTCTTTAAAATCATATAAATTTTGTTGGAATATTTCTTCTACTTTTTCTTTGTTTGTTAATGAAGAGAATAAATAAATTATTTTCCCTTTAGGAGTCAAATAAGATGAAACTTCTTGAAAGAATCTTTCAGTAAATTCCCACCCATGCTTACCACCATACAAAGCTAAATCATCTATTCCTTTATCCTGTGGTAAGTAAGGAGGGTTACAAATAATAAGATCAAACTGACCAGACAAGTTAGTAAAAAGATCACCTTGCTTAGGTGTTATTTTCTTGTGTTTCTGTTCTTTAAGAGTTTCAATTGCTTTCTCGTTAATATCTACAGCAACAACTTCCCTTACTAAATTGTGTTTAGAAACTTCAATCGCCTGAATTCCAGAACCAGTACACATGTCTAGTACTCTTCCTAATGCAAATTTAGAAACATGTTTTTTCAATAAAAACGAATCCTCACTTGGTTCATAGATGTCCATATCTTACCATTACACGAAGAATTTATAAAGCGTTTGCTGTTTTTTTGTTTAGACCATGGGCCTGTGGTCTAGTGGCTATGACAGTGCCCTTACATAGGAGCAATCCTTAAGTGAGGCATTGATCGCCGGTTCGAGTCCGGCCGGGCCCATTCATTATTCTTTATTATGTGTAAAAGAGTCAGTAAACTGTTTAATTTGTTTATTTGTATGAAAAATCACTAATTTTTTGTTAAATTTAATGGCAACATTTTTATGCCAAATAAAATGATCTTTTTTATAGATCCATGCATAATAAAAAAGCTTGAAAATGTGTTTAAAGTTACGCTTCAATAACTGTCTCTTCAAAACTCTCTTAAGAAGAACTATCCGAGGTAGATCTAAGAGAATTACCAAATCAGCTTTCTTTATCACAGGTAATAACCAAACTTCAGTATGCACTCCTTCAATAATCCAATTTTTTGAAGTGAGAATCTTTTTGACAATTTTTTCTTTTTCCGTACTGACACGTTTTTTCTTCCAATTATGTTTATAAACAATGTCATCAGTACTATAACAAGGAATATCTAATTTATTAGAAAGTATTTTTGTTACCGTTGTTTTCCCACTTGCAGTTCCACCAAAAATAATCAAACGTCGCATAAATAAGAATAACCTAAACTAACCATATAATGATTTCTAAATAAATCCATTTTTCTTTATTATGAAATTAAATAAGAAGAACAAACACCATCAAATAAAGTTCCATTTGAACCAAACTCTTTTAAACACAAAATTATTCTCACTAACCATGCAACAAAAACTTTTCGACATGCTTCTACAAGAAGAAGAAGTTAGCTGGAAGACATTATTGTACGATTTAGTTAAAACTGAACAAATGGATCCCTGGGATATTAATATTACATTACTTTCTAAAAAATATCTTAAAACAATCAAAGAAATGCAAGAACACGATTTAAGAATCTCAGGAAAAATTATTCTGGCAGCTGCAATTTTGCTTAAAATGAAATCTAGTCACTTGTTAGAACACGGCATTTCACAGTTAGATTTACTTATCAATCAAACAGAAGAAGAATTAGATGAAGAATTAGACGAGTTTACTAATTCTTCAAGAAGAAGAAAGAACATGGAAGAATATACACTAATTCCAAGAAACCCACAAGCAAGAAACAGAAAAGTTAGTGTAAATGACCTTGTTCAAGCACTTGAAAAAGCAATGGCTTCCAAGAAAAGAATTCTTGCCAAAACTAGACCAGTACAATTCAAATTACCTGCAAAAAGTGTTGACATTATGGAAGTAATTAATGATGTTTATCACAAAATTAGTTATTATGCAAAGAAAGAAAAGAAATTAACATTTACTAGATTACTACCTCCTAAAGCAGGTAAACAAGAAAAGGTTTACACTTTCCTACCAATGTTACACTTAGAAAATCAAAATAAAGTTGTAACTACACAAAAAAAAGCATTTGATGAAATCCAAATTAAACTTCTAACAAAAAAGAAAGTAAAGTGATACAATATTGGGACATATGTTACTAATTTATAACACAAAAGATTTATATAGAGTATTACACTATTGTACTATATGTTACAAAAAAGTAATATTGACAAAGTAGCTGAAGTATTCTTCAAAGAACCATTACAAGATCACTATTTGAAAGAGATTAGTAAAAAAGCAAATCTTGCACACACTTCTGTGAAAAATTATTTGGAGGATCTTAAAAGAGAGGCAGTTATTAAAGAAAGTATTCAAAAAAGAGGAAGTAGAAATTTTCCAATATATAAAGCAAGCAGAAATAGCGGAAATTATAAAAGAGAAAAACGTAACTACAATAGACATAATCCTAGCTTCTATGATTTACTCAACTATATCAGCACCAACATTATGCCACAAACAATCATTCTATTTGGAAGCTATAACAAAGGAGAAGATGATGAAGAGAGCGATATTGATATTTTCCTTCAATGTAAAAAACAAAAAATAGATTTATCACAATATGAAAAAGAACTCCATAGAAAAATTCAGTTACATATGTATAACAATTTTAAAAAAGTACCAAAAGAACTGAAGAATAATATAATAAATGGAACTGTATTAAGAGGATTTTTAGAGGTATTCTAATGAAAATAGAGATTACCCCTGACAAAGCAAAAGCCAAATCATTATTGGAAATGGCCAAAATAACTCTTGAAAGACTTAATGAGATAAACAAAGAAAAATATCCTTCTAACACTCTTATTGACTATTATGATATCATTCACAAACTTTTCGAAGCAATAGCCAGCACCAATGGAATTAAATTCAAGAGTGATGGAGCACATCAACAATTAATTGATTATGCTTCTAAAAAATATTTTTCCGAAAAAGAAAGAATATTTCTCCAAGATATGAGAGAATACAGGAATAGGATTCACTATGAGGGATTTAATGTGAATATTAATTATATCAATTCAAATTCCAAAATTATAGAAGAAATAATTAAAAAATTAACCAAATTAGTTGAAACAATGACCAATTAAAAAATTCTTTGAAAATATGAGCAAACCTTTATAAATCAGTGACTCACAAAAACCATCGATAGATGTTCTATAAAAGATGAAGTCTACTAAAGACATTAAAGTTCCTGAAAAAGTTGTTGACCAAGTAATTGGTCAAGAAGAAGCCGTACGAATTATTCGTAAGGCCGCACAACAACGAAGACACGTTCTTTTGATAGGTGATCCAGGAACAGGAAAATCCATGTTAGGAATTGCGTTAGCAGAATTACTTCCAAAATCTGAAGTAAAAGATATTCTAAGTTATCCTAACCCAAACGATGAGAATAACCCTTTAATTAAAACAGTTGAAGCTGGTAAAGGTAGAGATTTCGCAAAATCACAAACTCTTGATTCTAAACAGTTAATGAAAAATAACAATTTTTTACTTTTCATAGTTGCAATATTAACTTTTGTTGCACCATGGTGGATAAGATACAAATACGAATCAGACGTTATGTTTGCTGCATTCTTCTTGGGAGGAATGTTATTCTTGGCAGCATTTGCAATGATGTTAAGTATGGGCCCAAAAGTTTTCAAAAATAAACTAGTAACTCCAAAAGTTATTGTGGACAATTTCAATTTTAAGAAAGCTCCATTTTATGACGCTACAGGAGCACATGCAGGAGCATTATTAGGAGATGTGCTACACGATCCATTCCAATCTGGAGGCCTAGGTACACCTGCAAATCAGAGAGTTGTTGCTGGTATGATGCATAAAGCACATTTAGGAGTATTATTCATTGACGAAATGGCAACATTACACCCCAGAACTCAACAAGAACTTCTTTCAGCATTACAAGAGAAAAAATTTCCTATAACTGGTCAGTCTGAAAGATCTGCTGGTGCAATGGTAAGAACAGAACCAGTCCCTTGTGACTTTGTTTTAGTTGCTGCAGGAAATTTAGATTCTATGAAAAATTTACACCCTGCATTACGTTCACGGATTCGTGGTTATGGTTATGAGATTTATATGAATGAAACCATGAAAGATACAAAAGCTAATCGTATCAAGATTGCCCATTTCGTTGCCCAAGAAGTTAAAAAAGAAAAAGGCAAAATTGCTCATTTCACTATAGGAGCAATTAACGCTATAATCAAAGAAGCCCAGAGAAGAGCAAACAGAAAAGGTTGTTTAACACTTCATTTACGAAGCCTAGGTGGTTTAGTTAGAGCTGCCGGTGATTTAGCTAAAGAAGAAAAAGCAGAATTTGTTGAAGCAAAACATGTGAAAGCAGCAAAGTTACTTGCTCGTCCTTTAGAACAGCAAATTGCAGACAAATATATTGAGAGAAAGAAAGAGTATGAAGTTATTGTTACTGAAGGTACACAAGTTGGAAGGGTTAATGGCTTAGCTGTTATCGGTTCTGGTTCTGCTCATTCAGGAATTTTACTCCCAATTGAAGCAGAAGTAACTCCTGGTGGGAAAACTGCAGATATTATTGCTACCGGTAAATTGGGAGAAATAGCTAAAGAAGCAGTTAAAAATGTTTCAGCAATCATTATGCGTTATTTTGGAGAGGATATTAAGGAAACTCGTGACATTTATGTTCAATTTTTACAAACACATGAAGGTGTTGAAGGTGACTCTGCATCAATAGCTGTTGCTACAGCAATTATTTCAGCACTTAAATCAATTCCAGTAAAACAAAGTGTTGCAATGACTGGCTCTTTGTCTGTTAGAGGAGAAGTTTTACCTATTGGAGGAGTAACTTCTAAAGTAGAAGCCGCAATTGATACAGGAATAAAAACTATCATTGTACCAAAAACTAACATGCAAGATATCGTCATTGATAAAGAAAGATTAAATTTAGTTACAATAATTCCAGTAACTTCAATCAATGAAGTGTTAAAACATGCATTGGACTGGAAAGGTAAAAAACAGTTAAAAGAAATGATTATAAATGTACAAGCACAGAAAGCTTTAAAAAAGACTTCCAAAACTAAGAAGAACTAATGGCACAAGCACAAGCAAGAGGAAACCGGAAAGCATCCGGTGGAAGATATCATCCATTTCGTTCTAAACGAAAGTTTGAGTTAGCTAGATTTCCTGCTTTGACTAAAATTGCTGAGAAAAAATTACGTTGGCGAAGAACCATTGGTGGAAATAAAAAAGTTTTATCTCTTTCAGCAAAAGAAATTAATGTCGCTAATAGTAAAGGTAAAGTGCAAAAAGCTGAGATTGTTACAGTTCTTGAAAACCCGGCTAATCCAAACTTGGTTGGTAGAAATATTCTTACTAAAGGAGCTATTGTTGAAACCAAATTAGGCAAAGTTAGAGTAACATCACGTCCAGGTCAAGAAGCTTCAGTTAATGGCGTTTTAGTAGAATAATATCACTCTTTCTCAATATAAATATATAAAAATACTTTTTCTAAAACAAATACTATGTGTGGAATTTGTGCAGCAATAGGTTTTAAGAAAGCATCAAGGGTAGTTTACGATTTAGCTCTAGGTTTACAGCATCGAGGCTATGAATGTGCAGGAATTGCAGCTGTTAATAATAATCATATTCGTGCAAGAAAGAAAAGAGGAACATTAGACCAAGTTTTCTATAAAAAAAGAACTCTTGAGAAACTTATAGGAGATATAGCAATTGGTCACATACGATATTCAACATCCGGAGGAAAGCATCAAGCTACTGCAGATGCACAACCAATTACCACAAGTAGAACTGCTTTTGCACACAATGGAACAATCACAAATGCATTACTTTTACGCTCAGAATTAGAAGAAAATGGCTATCAATTTCAGACTCCAGGAAGTGATTCTGAAGTTATTCCAAAATTAGTTAGTGCTTCTAAAGAAAAAACGGTAGGGAAAAAATTTCTTGATGCATTATCTGTAGTAGAAGGCGCTTATTCTTTTGCTTCAATTTGGAAAGACAATTTAGTTCTTGCAAGAGACCCTTATGGTTATCGTCCTTTATCTATTGGTCAAGTTAATGGAGGGTATGTGGCTTGTTCAGAACAACTTGCATTAGAAAATATTGCTGCAACTAACATTAGAGAAGTTGAAAAAGGAGAATTAATAGTTATCAATCAATCCGGATTAGAATCATATTCTATTAGTAAAGAAATTCAAGGGCAACAATGTATAATGGAATGCATTTATTTTGCAAGACCGGATTCTGTGATTTTTGGCATGAAAGCACCAACTATGGCTTACAGATATCAAACCGGGCAACAACTTGCTAAAGAAGACAATATTAAAGCAGATTTAGTTGTCCCTGTACTTGATTCAGGTTTACCAGCAGCCCTAGGCTACTCTCATGAAAGTGGAATAAAATTACAATTGGGGTTATTAAGAAATAGAGTTTCTGGAAGAACGTTCATTTTACCAGATCAAGATGCAAGAGTAGCAGCAGTTAATGCTAAACATTCTCCAATATCCTGGGTAGTTAATGGAAAAAGTGTCATTGTTCCCGACGATAGTTTAATTCGTGGAACCACTTCAAGAGGTATAGTTAGAATGTTAAAAGATGCAGGAGCTACAGAAGTTCATTTTAGAGTTGCTTCTCCACCAACAACCGGACCTTGCTTTTATGGTTTAGACACTCCTTCAAAAGAAGAATTAATTGCTACTGGCAGATCAGTAGAAGATATTAGAGATTACATTGAAGCAGATTCTCTAAAATTTCTCTCTTTAGAAGGATTAAAAGTCCCACTAGCCCAACCACAAAATTTTTGTTATGCTTGTTTTGATGGAAATTATGCAAATAATCTATCAAAATCACAACTAAATGTCCTGTCTAATAAGTCTTAAAAGAATAAAATTTCTCATTCTCAGACCTCCTCTTTTAAACCACTAGACAACTGGACAACCACGCGTAGCGAATATAAACCACCTCTATCTCAATAAAGTCAGAGGTGATAGCAATGGTTGACTTAACAACAAAAACAATTAAGCGTTTGTTTGAACAACAAATTAAAGAATTAACTACAAAAACTATCGTGCCAAGAGAGGAAACTTTCAATATTCAATTCAGTGGAGGTTGGTTAAGATGAACATGAAAGAACGCATTCTATACCTCATTAAAACGTATGAAAAACAAACATACCTTGATGATTATTCCACAGCCCAACACACCTTCCCTGCTTATGGGACCAGTGCACAAGTTATTTAACTGGTCCCTGCCCTTCTGCAGGTCATATGGAAACATTAACAAAAACAGAGGTTAAAAAAAGATTTGATGAGATTATTAATTGGATAAATAAAGGAGCAATTTTCATTTATCCAACTGATACAATTTATGGTATTGGTTGTATTGCAACAAATAATAATTCAGTCAAAAAAATAAATCAAATTAAACAGCGTGAAGGAAAACCATTATCAGTTTGGGTTCCAAATAAAGAATGGATTTCAACAAACTGTATAATCCCAACTATTGCTGAAGAATGGTTAGATAAATTACCTGGAAGTTATACATTTATTTTTAATTTAAAAGATCAGAATGTAATTTCTAAAAATGTATCAAAAGAGGGTACAATTGGAGTTCGATTACCAAATCACTGGTTTAACAATATTGTTTCAAAATTAAAAAGTCCAATCATAACAACTTCTGTTAACAAAGCTGGAGAAATGTTTATGACAGACTTAGAAAATCTTGATCCAGATATTCAAAATAGTGTTGATTTCTTAATTTACGAAGGAGAAAAAAAGGGTAAACCTTCAAAAATAATTAACTTTGTTACCGGTGGAAATGTTTTACGTTAAAGTTCCATTTTCTTTCCATCAACATATATTGTAGGATCTTTAAAAACTTGATCGCCGTGAAAAATTGTTTTAATATCTCCTCCGAACCAAGCATTGCTCCCTATTGCAATATGTGCAGTACCTAAAACTTTTTCATCAATTATTGTTGAACCAACTAATACAGCACCAGGGTTTATTCCAACACCTAACTCTCCAATATGTCTAACTCTGTAAGGATATTTTGCTCGATCTTCATATTTTTGTAAAGTTTTTTCTAATAAATACGCATATTTTCCAGTGATAGAAACTATTCTTCCTTTTTCTATGATTAGTGTTACTGGTTCATCTAACAATACAGCACCTTCGTCAGTTTTCATGCTTCCATCTAACACGACTTTTCCATAAACACCATGGTAACCTTCAGGTGGCATGTAAACCTCTCCTGCAGGCATGTTACCTCCTTCTCCCAATTGATGATACTCACCAATGTTTGCAATAGCTTTTTTCCCAGTAACAATAAAAGTTACATTTGTGCCAGCTTT
>JABHXC010000042.1 GCA_018657475.1 Candidatus Woesearchaeota archaeon | reverse complement strand
CATACAATTAAACTAAATTATTTAGCTATATAAATTTATTGGGCACTGTAGAGACCCTAATTACATTTTGTATTAGTGCCCTGACAAAGTCGAGGCGCATTTTGTGAGCAGGGCACGGCAACTTAGATTTTTTCTACTTAAAAAGAAAAAATTTGCCTCAGTTGGTGCTGCTCACAAAATCCGAGCGCCGTGCTCTAACACCAAAAAAAAAGGGAGGGGTTCTACCATGCCAATTTATTGAAAACATTTAATAATATATCTTCTTTTACTAAAAAGATGATTGAAGCAATTATTTATTATTTAATCTTGCTTGATGTAATCATCTACAATCTGTTAGCTTGGCTTGATGGAAAATGGTACAAAAAGAATTTTCGTTTGTTTTCACGTCAATTCCCGTTAACTAAAGGCTTTGGAATATACTACTTTGTCTTAGTATTGTGGATTGGTTTAGCATTATGGCGATTAAATGTATTACCTTGGTAGAAACGGTTCATTCAAAAGGTCAATATAAGCACCACAACCGTTACAGATGGCGCTATCATATTTCATGTAAATCCCATCAGAACTTCCAATATAACTCGGTCCCCATCTTTTTACATCTTTATGTGGACAATTTGCTTGTTCTTCCAAAATCTTTTCCATTGCACTAGACAATTTTCCAGATATTAACTCAATTTCTTCTAATGGGCTTCCCATAAATGTAAAAATAGTGATAATATATATTAATGATTTGTTAAGAAAAGTGGTGCGGCAGCGGGGATTTGAACCCCGGTCGCAGCGTTGGCAACGCCACATAATAACCCCTATACTACTGCCGCATAGGCTCATTCCTGCAGCAAATATTAATAAACCTTTTCGTTTTTAAGCAATATATGGGTTTAAGAGAACTCAAAAAAGAGGTAGAAGCATTGCCAGCAGTTACTGGGCATATTGCAGCGTTCAAAGCAGCATGGTTACAACCAGTACGAAAAAATACTAACAAACAACTTCCTTTTCTACAAGAATTGTCAAAAGAAACAAGACTTGAACTAAATAAGAAAGTTAATACTGTCACCGATCATCTTCATCTTGTTAATTCAACTAATCATATTCATGATAAATTGAAACATTATGCTCGTTATTTAATAGAACTAAAATTAACAACACTTAACGGTGATCTTGCAAAATTTAATATAATTAAAAACAGATTATTACAAGACGAATTCATGGGATTACAAACAACTATTACTGAATTACAATACACCGAAACCGCTTTACAAGAATTAACTCAAGAATATCATGAAACCACTGAACTGTTACAGGGAGCTTTAACTTTGGATGAATCTGTTCAGTTTCTTTCCCTCCCTCATAAGTCTTCACTTACTTTATTACAGCAAACAGTTAACAAACAAAAACAACTTTTACATGCGTTAGGCCAAGAGTTTTTAGTATTGGCAAGACAAGAGGTACCAGCATGAGTTTATTTTGGGGAGTTTTAGGAATGTTTTTTGTTTTAGCAGCGTTTATCTTGGACGAGTTTGTTGACAAATTTAATCAAGATACTATCCAATATAATTTACTAAATATTGTCGGTGCAGGTTTACTTTTGTATTATGCACTTATATTAAACGCATGGCCATTTATTGTCTTAAATTTGGTTTGGTTAGGTGCAGCTTTAGTTAAATTATTAACTTTATTCAAAAAGAAAAAGAATTAAATTCTATCTAACAACTTCTTACGTTTTTCTATGGTTCCATGTAATTTGTAACAAATAAGAAATTCAAATAATGGGTCTTGAGAAGCAACTTTAAACATTTCTTGTCGTGCACATTGAGCTTCTCCTGTAAGAATATCGTACTTTCCAGGAATGTCTGGCAAAGTTTCTCCTTCTAATAGCCAGTTATAAGGGTGAAAAAGATCTCTACCTCCCCATTGCAGATCATAGGCATAATCTTCCATGCAAGTATTTGCTCCTTCTTTAATATCAAAAAACAATCCATAATATTGAGAAAGGTCAATAAACTGTGCTTCTTCACGAACTTGATGTTTTAATTCAAATGTTTCATCAATTGCTTCTTCAATTACATATGCTAAGTTTCTTCTAATTTTTTGAAGACGTTTATCCCTGCTTGTAACTAAAAAATCAATGTCTATATCTGAACTTTCATTTGCATCTCCATATCGAACAGATCCCAGCAAGTTTATACTCATTTCAGCATCATAAAGTCTATCTGCCAACTCGCAACTAATCATTCTCATTCCTGATCTAATGTCCTTACTTACTGATGTTGCAGGTTTTCCAAGAAATCCGCGATTGGGAATTAATGTTGGTCCAATAGGTTTTTGCTTACGTGTAAAGTTATGTGTTCTACTAATCATTTCTGGTAGTCTAGTAATGGAAGAAAAATCAACTTCATTAGAATATGATTTTGCGACTTCTTTTGCAACAACAAATACAAATTCTGAAAATCTTTTTACTGAACTTTTTTTATCACGACGTGAAAACACTGTTTCTCTAGCTCTTTTTACCATCTCTTGAACTGAAGGGTTAAGAAATAATCCGGTTATGTTTCTTACAGCCATATCTTCATCAAATTTTTCCTGTATTCTTGATTCAGATTTTAGTGCCATATAGATTGGATGAGCAAGTGCCCCATATGCCTCACAAAAGCCACTAATCAATTCTGGAGTTTCATAATCTTGAATGGGAAATGCAAATGTCATTTAATCACCTTCCCAGTAAATATATTATGTTTATCACGTAAAATTTCAACAACAATTTTTTTATCTTTTTTAAACACACAATTAGGCACAGAGATTGTTCTTCCCTTGGAAACAGCTAACACGCTATTAGGAAACCTATCTACACAAACAATTGTTGCATTTACTTTTTCCCCTTTATAGAATGGTTTAGGCAATCCTGGTAATGATTTAATATTAAAATCTTCTTTGTTTAGTTTAAGTTTAATATCATGCTTATCTTCTAATTGTTTAATCATGGTATAAAATTCTTCCCAAGAAATTTCTTTTGCAGCATTTCTACCTGTTTTGTAACGTAAAAAATTTTGAATTCCTAATTTTGGCTGAACTTTAAGAGTTTTAATCCATATAATAATTTTTTCCATTTCTTCATTATTATATCCATTAGTAAAGACAGGTGCGACAATAACATTCAATCTCTCAGAAGCATATGCTATCATCTCTTTAACATAATTAACATTATAATTTTTTACACCAGCAATTTTCTTCGCTGCAACTTCATCAATTGCATCTAATGATAAATTAAGTTGTAATTTCGTGTTATTTACTAATCTGTCTATTTTATCTTTACTTAACAATGTGCCATTAGAATCAATAGATATTGTATGAACACTTTCCATTGCTTGTAAATCTTCAATTAATTTTTCTATATCTCCATACAGAAACGGTTCTCCTTGTACGCCGATATGCGCTTCAACTGGTTCTCCTAGAAAATCAACAACTTTTTGAAATTCTTCAATAAGATATTCTTCTTCAACAACAAAATCATTCTTTTTTGAAGATAATCCTTCAGCTATTGAACAATACACACAATCTAAATTACACGATGTTGTTGGTTTAATCTCAATAATTGAACTTCCCCGATGAACAATCCCAAACGCCACATTACCAATTAATGGGATACCAGAGTTTCTGTGAATATATGTTGCTTTATTCCCTGTTAGTTTTGTTGTTAAGTATTCAAAATACTTAGCTAGTAAAAAACCAAACTTTGTGCTAATTTTTTCTTCATCAGAATAATCAAAATTAATAGTGTGTGCATTAATTACTTTGAATGAAGCGATAGCTTCAACTTCTTTTTTGGGAATTTTAGTAACAAATAATTTTAGTAAAGTAACTTGTAAACAATCTTCTCTTTCATTGAATGATAATGTTGAAAATGTTAATTTTGCCATTTTATCTTTATGCAATTTTGGTTAATTAATTTGATCTATTTCTCTCTATTGGGCATATTATTCATTATAACCTCAAATATTTCATCCACCTTATAAATATTTCTCCCGTCACTCCTAAAAAGAGACGATAAACTCCAGCAACCATAACTTTTAAAAGAACCCATGCTTCTGAGTTTTTGGGGTGGAAATGGACGAAATACGCATTACTTTAGAGACTCTGTACGACGTTCTACGCAACGAGAAGAAGCGGGAAGATTTGCAAAAGCTAGAGAAAACTTTCTTTAAAGATGTTGTTGCATATCTAAAAGAAAAAAACGCTTTACTAGCTACTAAAGGTGAGGAAGATGAACTTTTTGCGGTCGGTGAAAAAAGAAAATTAGAGTATGAGTTACGTAGTATTAAAAGAATTCTTAAAGAGATTTATGAAAAGAGAGAGAAGAAAATAATTGATATTGCTTTAAACAGATCTCGTACTGGTTCAGATATTATTGATACTTCTTCAATGTTACCAGAAGAGAAATCTTTCTACAAACATGTATTAGATAAATTGGATGTTTACCGTCGTGGTATCTTATTAAAATTGTTCAGAGGAGAACTTCCTGAGTTACAACCTGTACCTGTACTTCCTACACCAGGACTATACTCTCCTGCTCCCATCTCTGAACCAGAAGAAGGGGAGGATGAAGAGCCAGAATTTAATGATAATGATGATAACTCAAACAAAACTGCTGAGGAACCAGAAATTCCAGCTACTGGACCAGAAGATACTCCTGTTACCAGTAAAGTAAAATTTTTACATCCCATGCCAAGTTTTGTTTGGAAAGATATGAAAGTTTATGGCCCTTATGAAAAAAATCAAGAAATTGAGATCTTTCCTGAAGTTGCAGATTTGTTAGTTCGTAAGGGTAGGGCGGAGAAAGTTATTTAAACACTACATTCTAGCTTCATTTCATGACACATTTAGAAAAATTGGTTGACAATTTAATTGAACATACTGATAGAATTGTTCCAAAATTGTCTGTTGCACAATTGACACAAATGTATACTCAAATGAGAGCGATTTGTGAAGATCCGAATAAATGTGCAGAATATGGGATTTCATATGGTCATCCTGAGATTGATAGAGTTCAAACTGCTGCAATGGTAGAGGCAATCACTGATAGGACTGTTCCTCCATCTAATATTTATGGGTCCTCTACTGCTAACTCACACACAAGATTGTAAATGAAAAAAATAATCACTGCAGACAAATCAGAAACATTCTTACATCCACTATTACAAGAAAGTTACCACTCTCATACTGGTGCTGTTGAAGAATCGTTAAAGAAATTTGTTGAACCTTGTAAAATAAAAGAATTAGCAAAAACAGGTTCTGTAAAAATTCTTGATATGTTTTTTGGTATGGGTTATAACTCTTCTATGGCTGTTTCAGTTGCTTTAAAAGAAAATCCTGATTGTGTTGTTGAGGTTATTGGGGTAGAAAACGATTCAAAGATTGTTGAAAAAATCCAAAGTGTCAACCCAGATATTCATTTTTTTAATAATTACAAAAAAATAACTAAAAATAATTTATCTTTTACTACAGGAAATGTTACAGTAACTTTACTTTTGGGAGATGCGCAAGAACAAGTAAAACATTTACAGGATTCACATTTTGATGCAATATTTTACGATCCTTTTTCTCCTAAAAAACAACCTGAAGTTTGGAGTAAAGAACTATTTGCAGAAATGGCAAGAGTTATGGAACGCACTGCAATTTTAGCAACTTATTCCTGTGCAAGAATGGTTAGAGAAAATATGGCCGCAGCAGGATTATTTTGGAATGATGGACCTAAAGTTGGCAGAAGAGGACCTGGAACTGTTGCTACAAAATGGGCTTAATCCCTTTTTTTATTTCTTCCTCTTTTACGTACAGCTTCTAATCTTTCAAGAACTGCAGCATTTTCCGGAGCAGCATTACGATAATTTTCAATAACTTTATCAAAAATGTCTGGTTTATCATAATGGGTACTTAACAAAGCCCTTTCGAGAAGAAACAAATCAACAGCTTTATCCTCAAATTTTTCAGAGAAAAATGACAAACCAAAATCAATCATATTAATTTTTCCTGTGTCTGCATGTTTAATCATGTTAGAAGTCGTTAAATCTCCATGTACGATATGTTTAGAATGTAAATTTCCAATTAAATTTCCAATCTCTGAAGCCATTAATTGGTAATCATCTAACTGATGTAATACATCTTTCACAGTGTCTCCTGGAACAAAATCCATCACAATTGACATTCTTTTATCAGAAAAATCTTGCAATTTTGGAGAAGGGAATTGCATCTCTTGTAACTTTCCTAAAACTTTAGCTTCACGTCTTGTACGAAACTTACGTAATGCTTCATCTAATTGTGGGTATCTGTATGTTTTTGATAACCTTTCTTTGATGATAGTACCCCTATCTCTAAACAATACTGCTTCAGCACCTTGCGCAATCTTTTCCATAACTTATTCAACCCTCAACCTTTTAAAAATGTTCACAAGATTATATCTCACTTAACCCTTCTGTTACAGGTGGTTCAATCAAAGTTACTGCAGCAACTTCTTCACAAGTAATCCCATAATCCCAATCTGGAATCATCTTAAAGTATACTTTATAACCAATGTTTTGCAATACACTTGCCTCATAAACTTCTGGTTTCATTTTTGTAACTATTTGTGGTCTTCCTACAACTTGTTGATCGTTCCATACAAAGAAATTAACTCCGTTGTAATAAGTTGACTGTGTGATGTCTAATGAATCATGGACAGAATTTTCAAAAGAATATTCTCCATTATCAATTAAAAAATTTCCTTCAGTGGGAAAAACTCCCATGTGGTCATCACCAGCAAAGTTCCAAGAACATTCTTGAATTCCTTCTAATGCTAATAAATCAGCAACATTTAGAAAGTCAGTGTTTTCATTACTTGGTCCAGAAGGACTACAAGCAACAAAAAAAACAGTCAGTAAAATTAACAATGATCCTTTTAGTAATCTCATAAAAAAGAATAAAAGAAAAAGTATTTATATGTTTTTTGTAGTTTTAAAGATCTTTAATGATTGCATCAATTTTATCTTTTAAAGCTGCTTTAGGGTTAAAACCAACAATTCTGTCAACTTCCTTTCCATGTTTATAAATTATTAAACAAGGAATTCCTGTTATTCCATTACTTGTTGCTGCATCAGGAAAATCTTCTGTAGAGATCTTAGCAAATTTTAATAAACCTTCATAATCTTTACTTAACTCATCAAATACTGGCGCCATCATTTTGCAAGGACCACACCAACTTGCCCAGAAATCAACTATTACTGGCGTTGCTGCTTCTACTACTTCTTTTTGCCAAGAGTTTTGTGTTAATTCTAATGTCATAATATAATCCACCTCATTAACTTCTGAGAATATTTCATTAATAAATGTTTGCTTGAACTTAAGAAATTTGCTTGATTTTCCTTCAAGCAGTTTAAATAAAAGGATTCCATATAAACTGTGTGACTGTAGAATTGACTCCTATAACTCTGAATAGTATTAATAAAGAGGAATATTCTATTTTCTTTCATTATATCTGTGAATCATTAAAACAAATTCATGAAGCACAACCAGAATTACATTATCATGGTGGATTGGATCATTCTTTATTAGTACATGAACAAGCACTACTGCTTTCAGATATGGAGGGCTTGTTAGAAAATCAACGCAATTTAGCAGGCATACTTGCCATTGGACACGATTTAGGTTTTTTTCAACAATACCTTGACAATGAACCATTTGGAGTTGATGCTATGGTGTTTGGAATGCGCAATTTTGGTTCTTTACAAAAGTTTATTGGTGATGTTGAAGAACCAATCCTATCTACAAATCTTAATTATACTCCTAAAACTCTTATCGCAAAAATCCTTCGCGATGCTGACCTTTCTGCTATCGGCAGAAAAGATTTTCCACTATGGGCTGCAAGATTGCGTAAAGAATGGTTAGATCATCCAGAAGTTCCAAATGAGTTAAATGCAATCGCAAATAATGATCATGAATTTTATCAACTTGAACACGATTTTATTAATCATCATCAATGGCAAACAAGAAGTGCAGAGAGATTGTATGGCACACAACTAAAAAAAAATAGATTAGCAGTTAATTCAAAACCAGAATGGTTACTTTTAGAGAATATTGAAGACTCATTAGCAGGAAAATATTTATTGTGAACTAAGTTCTATTTGTAGTAACATTTATATATCTCTCTTTTTTCTTTTTATAATTAAAAGAGGTGTATTTGTGAAGAAGCTGTTATCCATATTATCCATTGTTTTTATAATCACAGTTTTATCTATCTTAGTTTTAGCTGCTGAAGGTGATGAAGATACAACTAGTTGGAACAATAGTTATGCTAGTGTAACTTATTTATTATATCCATTTTTAGATACAGATAGTACAGGTAATGTTTATCTAGCGGGATTATCGACAAATACTGGTATTGATACTTTTTATAGTTACATTACAAAAATATATTCCAATGGAACACACGATACAACTAATTGGAATAAAACGGAACAAATGAATAGTGCCGATGGGCAAAATGTAGCAAAAGTTGATAGTAACGATCAGATATATTTTTTAATAGCTACACAAGACGATGCTGGTATAGATTATGGAATTGTAAGAAAGTATAGCAATGATGGAGTACTGAATTCTACATGGGATTTTAATATGACAGGAGAATTTGAAGATAACCAATCAGATGTTTTTGATATAGCTGTTGACAGTAATGACAATCTTTTTGTTGTTGGTGGTGGTCGTTATGGAACGGATACAGGTGTTAACAAATTTTTCGTAAAAAAGTTTTTTGTAGATAATGCTACAGAAGACCCCGCTTGGAATTATAGCTTAGGCGAGGGTAATTTTAATAGAGTTAAAATTGATTCTAATAATAATGTAATCGCTTTTGGTTTGGACGCAGCTAATGGGAATATATGGTATTTACAGAAATTTAACAGTTCTGCAGATGTACAATGGAACACTTCATTTACTCTATCAGACCCCACTGCAGATGTACCTACTGCTTTAGCAGTTGATTCAATAGGTGATATTTATATTGGTGGGTATGGAGTAAATTTAACTGCACCAGGTAGTGAAAGAGATTGGAGAATTAAAAAAGTATTTTCTAACGGGACCGAAGATTTAACCTGGAACAAAAGTTTTAGCGGTGGTACTGGTAACGCAGAAAGTGTAAAAGATATAGTAATTGACAGTAATGATAATATTTATGTTGTTGGAACGTTAAATATTTCTGGTAAGATGCAATGGCATATCAAGCAATTTGACACTACAGGAGTTGAAGATGGTGCAAGGTGGAATAAAACTCTTAACGTTGGAGCTGATGCTACTAGCGGCAATGCAATAACTGTAGATACAAATAATAATGTATTTTCTGCTGGAATCGGTGGGGGAACAGAAATAGATACAGGATTATGGGCTGGACCAACAACAATCAAAAAGTTTGATGGGCCAGATACAATTGCTCCTAATGTAACTTTAACACAACCTTCTGCTGCATCTAATTTAAGTACTGGTTTGCAAGTGTTTAATGCAACGGTTTCTGAAACTAACAATTTAAGTCAAGTTATTTTTCAGTTTGATAACAGTACCGGGACTGCATTTAATTTAACTGCTTCAAATTCTACTGCGACTAATTATAATGTTACAGTTAACCTTTCTGATTTTATTGAGGGAAATCATGTTCTTACTATTATCGCTAATGATACCACTAATAACATCAATAATAGTGAAACCTTGAATTTTACTGTTGATCAAAGTAATCCTACTGTTGATTTGATTACTGGTAATAACACAAATTTTACTACAACTACTCCTCCAATAAGTTTCAATTTCACTGATAATTTATTTGCTACTGCTAGTTGTAGTGTTTTTGTTGATGGAAGTAGTAGTGCTACAAACAGTACTACTTTAAATGCTACTGAAACTAATATTTCAACAGCTGCTATTACTCAAGGTAGCCATACTTATTATGTTAATTGTAGTGATAACTCAGGAAATTCTAACGTTTCTTTAACTAACTCTTTGATTGTTGATTCTATTGCTCCTAATGTAACTTTTGTAACTCCTACTGCCGCTGCTGGCGGCAATTTGAGTGGAAATACTACTGTTAATGTCACTGTTACTGATGATCTCGGCTCTATAGATACAGTTTTATTTAATGTTACAAATAGTAGCGATGTTGTTGTTAAGCAGCTTACTTTATCCAGTTCTGGCAGCAATGGTTACAATGGTACTTTTGATACTTCTAATGGCACTTACCCTGATGGCAATTACAATTTTACAATTGTCGCTAATGATTCAGCAGGTAATGTGAATTCAACAACTATTCGGGCTATGACTATTGATAATACTTATCCTGCCTTAGATAACATTACTAATGGTTCTATAACCACTACTAGTGCGGTAATTTCTTGGACAAGTACTAGTAATGCTAATGCTACGTTAGAATCTGGAACTACTGTTGCGTTAGGTACAACTGCCACAAATGCAACTTATACTACTGTTTTCAATTTTACATTAAGCAGTTTAACTGCAAGTACACAATATTTCTACAACATCACTTCTTGTGATGAAGCAAACAATTGTAACATTTCAAGTACTTACAACTTTACCACTGCTGCAGCTGCTGCTAGTAATGACAGTTCTTCAAGTAGTTCAAGCAGTAGCAGTTCTTCTGGTGGTGGCGCACCTGGTTCAACTGGTGGTACGACAACCGGAAATGATGGGACATTTTCTAAAAAAGTTTGGACCTCTGTTAATGAGGGTGAAGAAGCAAGTTTAGAATTACAAAATAGTGAGAGTGGTATTTCCACATTAACTTTCAAAGCAAGTGAAACCATATATGGTGCTTGGATGAGTATAAGAAAGGTTGATAGTTTTACAGATGATATCACTTCATTTCCTAGAACTTCTTTTGAATTAGTTGAGTTAAAGAAAAGTCCTTCAGTGAAAGATGAACGAGTTAGTGACATAAGTATTGACTTTTCAGTTCCTCAATCTTGGTTAACTTCAAATGGTTATGATAAAACCAGTATTGCTTTACACAGAGAAGTTGGAAATGAATGGGTTGAACTTGATACATCTGTTAATAGTGAGGATTCAGAAATGGTTTACTATACTGCAACCACTCCAGGGTTTAGTTTCTTTGTTATTGGTGCTAAAGCAGATGCAGTTCAAGTTCCTGTTGTTGAAGAAACACCTGGTATAGAAGAAACTGTTGAAGATGTAACTGAAGAATCTTCAGAAGAAACTGTAACTGAATCAAAAAACAACTTAAGTTTAATTATTGGTATCATTTTAGCAGTACTTGTCGTTATTGCACTAACTGCCGCTTTTATTCACAAAAGAAGATGTAAGTAAAAACATTTATATAGCTTCTTTAACTTATTCTTGACTAAAAAGATGGTGAAATTACAACGTTTAATAATTCTATTAGTACTAATGACTTCTTTTCTAACTATTACTGCTATCGCTGAAGAGTCAGATTGTTTGTATTATTTTACCGCTGAAGGAGAAGGATGTAGAGAATGTTTTCAAGTAGACTTGTACATGACTGCTCTACAAGAACAATATCCTGGGTTAGAACTTACAAGATTTGAAGTGTATAAGAATCTTAGTAATTATGCCACTTTAAACGATTATTATGCTTCTTATAATGTTCCAGAAGGATCTCGTGGAGTTCCAGCTGTCTTTTTTGGTCAAAGTTATTTGATTGGTCAAACTTCAATTGAAAATTTATTAGAAGGAACTATTAAGGAGATTGATGCAGAATGTCCTTCTGTAGAAAATGGTGGTATTGTTGGTATTGTTGGAGAAAAATCTCCACATGATGTACTAAAAACGTTTACTTTTGGTATTCTTACTGGTGGTGCGTTAAGTGATAGTTTAACAGTTTGTGGTTTGGCAATTTTATTAATTTTCTTGGCATTCCTATTTTCAGTAAAAGATAAAGCTAAATTGATTAAAGTTGGAACTGCTTTCTTATTAGCTGTATTTTTTGTATATTTCTTGTTTGGTGTTAATTGGCTTCCTGCTTTACCTGGAAGAGGAATTTACTTTTCTAAACTTGTAGGGGTTATTGCAATAATAGTTGGTGCAATTAGGGTTCATCATTTCTTCAAAAAACCAACAGTGAAAAAAGAAAAAAAAGAGAAAAAAAGTAAATGGGACGTTTGGAGAAAAAGATTAACTTCTCCAGGTGCCGCGTTTGGTTATGGTGCGGTTGCAACATTTTTCTCATTATCTTGTACAGGTAATAGATTCCAGGTGTTAAAAGCTTTAGTGGCAGAACCTTTAACTCGTGGCACTGCAGTGGGATTATTAATTTATTATTGTGTGGTTTTATTGGTACCTTTACTAATAATCTTATTCTTGCTTTACAAAGCCTATCACAAAGCTCATGAACATAGTGAAAAGAAAGATGAGAAGAAAAAGCTGTTATGGCTAACTCATTTGGTTCATAAAGTTCATTTAGTTGTCGGCATAGCGATGATTTTATTAGGACTGATAGTTCTTGTATTGTAAATGGTTCTCCAAAAAGAAATTCTCAAAGTATTTTCAACTTTAGAGAAACATCACCAACCAACAATGTTAGAGTTATTGGGTGATTATACTCCTTTTCAAATGTTGGTTATGACTTTACTAAGTGCAAGAACGAAAGATAGTCTTGTTATTCCATTAGTTAAACGTTTATTTGCAAAGTATCCAAATCCTGAAGATTTTATTGCTATGCCCATAAAAGATTTAGAAGCATGGTTGTATGGTGTAGGTTTCTATCGTGTGAAAACCAAACATGTAAAAGAGTTAAGTAAAATTATTGTTGACAAATATCATGGAAAAATCCCAGAAACATTGGAAGAATTAACTGCTCTTCCTGGTGTTGGAAGAAAAACAGCTAATTGTATTCTAGCTTATACTTTTGGCAAACCTGCAATTGCAGTGGATATTCATGTTCATAGAATCTCAAATAGGTTAGGCTGGGTTGATACTAAAACTTCTGAAGAGACTGAAATGGCTTTAATGAAATTGGTCCCTAAGAATCATTGGAATGATGTTAATAGGCTT
>JABHXC010000041.1 GCA_018657475.1 Candidatus Woesearchaeota archaeon | reverse complement strand
TGAAAATCAGTACGATTTTCCGACCGAAGTTCTGGCTTTACCTTCAAAGGGTTCACTCTATCCAGAGGATAGTCCACTTCATTCAGGAACAATCGATGTCAAATATATGACAGCAAGAGAAGAAGATATATTAACTTCAACAAACTTAATTGAAAAGGGAGTAGTAATAGATAAACTTTTAGAAAGTGTTATCGCAGACCCTAAAGTTAGTATAGATGACTTACTAATTGGTGATAAAAATGCACTAATGGTAGGCACAAGAGTATTGGGATATGGTAAAGACTATACAGTAGTGATAGAAGATCCAGATACGGGATTAGAAGTAGAACATACTTTTAATTTAACAGAGTTAAAGAATAAGGAAATAGATGAAAAAGTTTTTAATAGTGCAAAAGAAAACAAATTTTCATTTACTTTACCTAACACTAAGAAGAAACTTGAATTTAAATTACTCACACATAAAGACGAGAAAGAAATTGATAAAGAAGTTAAAGCATATGATAAGTTATCAAAGGTAACTGGAGTATCAAATGAATTAACAACTCGTCTAAAAAAACAAATTATTTCGGTTGATGGTGAAACTGAACGAAAAACTATTAATAATTTTGTTGATAATCAGTTCTTATCATTAGACACAAAAGCATTTCGTAAAAAATATAATTCAGTATCACCTGATATAAATTTTGATTGTGAATACGAAAGTCAAATAGGAGAACTCCATACGGTAAATATACCAATAGGAGTACGATTTTTTTGGCCTGAGTCCGAATTATAAAAAAGAACTTCACGAAGAAATTTACAATATAATTTATCATGGAAAGGGATTCACCTTTTCCGAAATTTACACTATGCCAGTATATTTAAGGAGATTTTATCTTAAATTGTTAATTGATACTCGGCAAAAAGAAAACGCAGAAATAGAAAAACAACAACCTAAGCAAAGATTTCAAAAATCGTAAAGTTTGATATTTATTACTGAATAAAATCATATAGGGAAAATTCCATGAAAATTAAAGAATCACAACTAAGAAAATTACACGAAGCAGGTTTGTTAGAGGGTTTCTTTGCACGCCTGAAGAGAGATATTCAAAAACTTAGTGATAAGAAAATTCAATCAATTATAGATAAAGGGAATGAAGAGGTTGCAGATTTCATAAAGGATTTTAAAAAGAATCCAAATAAATATATGAAGTATGATAGAGAATTAGGATTTTAATTCTAATTTTAAATAGGAAAAAATAAATGGCCGACTCAGATAGAGCACTCGAAAATGCTGAACAAATTATCAAGCTTACGGAAGAACAAGCAGCTCAGCAAGAAAAAATCAAAGGATTATTAAAAGGTATTGATGGGTTAAATAAGACACAAAGAGCTGAACGAGAGAAAGATATTAAATCAGCAAAGCTTATTTTAACAATTAAGAAGAAAGAACTAAAAATTGCACAAGGACTTTCAGATGTCCAAGATGAACTTCGTGATCTTACCGATAAAGAATCTGCATTAGCTTTCGATATGGTAGCACATAAAAAGAAAATTTTAAAAGCAGCTGCTGAAGTTAGAAAGTTAGAAAAGATTGGTACTGTTGAGGCTAAAGAAAAAGTAAAAGAACTTAAAAAACAAACAAAGTTTACTAAACAACTTTATGATAAAAATAAAGATATGGTTGCAAAAGTTCAAGTACAACATCAACTTACTGACAAATTACTTGGTACTATAGGATCAAGTGTTTCGGGCATGGAAGGTATGGTTGCACAGGCTAAGTTATTTTCAATGGCATTAATGAAAAATCCAGTTGTTTTAATGTTGGCTGCATTAGTAGCAGTTGTTAAAATGCTTAGTATGGGAGTTAAACAAGCTTTTGATTTTCAAGCCGAATTGGGAACTTCCGCTAATCAATCTATACAGTTGGCTTCAAAGTTAACTTCGGTTAATTCATCACTTTCACTATTGGGAATCGATGGTACAAAAATTGCAGGAGAATTAGCAAATAATTTGGGTGGAATAGGTGCCGTTACAAAAGAAAATGTAAATTATTTTGGTTTGATGTCAAAATCACTTGGTGTCTCTTCAGAAACAGGTATTCAAGTTTTTAAAGCAATGGAATCAATTTCGTCAGCTGGTGAAGCGGGTGCAAAAGCAACCTTAGAATTTACAGCTGCGTTAGCAGAATCAAATAATGTCGCTCCTGGAGCCATTATGAATGATATTGCAGCAAATACAGAAATGTTTGCTGAGTTTGGTTTAGATGGTGGAAAAAATATAGCTAAGGCTGCAGTTCAGGCAAGAAAGTTAGGATTAAATTTAGCAACTACAGCTAAAATAGCCAATTCCCTATTAGACTTTGAATCTTCCATAGAGAAAGAAATGGAAGCCTCAATGTTAATTGGTAAACAATTAAATTATAATAAGGCAAGAGCATTAGCACTTGAGGGTGATTTAGCAGGAGCAGCCGCAGATGTAGTAAAACAAATTGGTGGTAAGGCAGAATTAGAAAAGATGAATGTTCTTCAAAGAAGAGCATTGGCAGATTCAATTGGAGTTTCAGTAGATGAATTGAGTAAGTTGGCAGGTGGAAAAATGGAAGTAAAAGATGCCGACAAAGATATTAAAAAACAACAAGCGAATATGACCAAAAATTTAAATAAAGGGATGGAGGGCCTACAAAAAGTAATGGGTTTTTTAATAAAGGCAACCTATGGCCTTGCGGCCGTAACTCTTCTTCTTACTGCAAGGCGGGGCCTGGGTATGCTTAAAGGTTTTGGAAAAGGTGGAATGCTGAAATCTATGAAAAGTGTTGGTACTAAGTTAATGGGTAAGGCTGCTTTAGGAGTTGCAGGTAAAAAAGCATTAACCAAAAAAGCTGGTGGTGCTATAATGAAATCAACTGGTAAAAAAGTTTATGGTGCGGCAGCCAAAGCAGCGGTTAAAAAAGGAACTGCAAAAATAGCAGGTAAGACTTTAGCGAAAAGTGCTTTAAAGAAAATACCTGGTGTAGGACTTATAGCTGGACTTGGATTTGGACTCAGTAGATTGATGAAAGGTGATTTGGCAGGTGCAGTAGGAGAAATTGCAAGTGGAGCTGCTTCAATAATTCCTGGACTTGGAACGGCAGCATCTCTCGCAATAGATGCAGGATTAGCTGCAAGAGATATAAGTAAGTTGAATAAAGAAGCAGCGGAAGGCTTAAGTGATGGAACTGAAGCAGTTGAAGCAACTGCGACAGCTGAACAAGAATTAATAGAACAAAAAGTAACTGTACAAGATGAACAGGATCCAGATACAATGAGAAGAATGGTAGAACATCAAGTAACGGATTCAGAGACAACAAAGGTGTATCAAGAGAAATCTCTGATAATGTTACAACAAATTATAGAAGCAAACAACCAAACAGGTACTAAAGTAGAGGGATTAACTAAGGAATAATAATGGCACTTATAGATATGTTAACAGATATTACAAGTTTCAACTACTCAAAGGTAGGAGTGAAACAAGGTGAATATTTTGGTGAGGATAAGGCTACTGGATTTACACCCAATAGACAAACTAATAATCCAACCG
>JABHXC010000040.1 GCA_018657475.1 Candidatus Woesearchaeota archaeon | reverse complement strand
TTCATACTCTCAACTTTATCAAAAAAAGAAATCAAAAAATCAAAAAAAGAAACTAAAAGTCTTCTTGAAACACTTTTTTTATTTCTAAGTTCAGAAGAAAAAGAAATCATTGATTTCTTAATTAAGAATGAAGGAAAAACAAGCCAAGCAGAAATCTCAAGATTACCTAATTTAAACAGAGTTAAAGCATACCGTTCTTTACAGAGAATGCAAGAAAAAGATATTATTGAGATCATACCGCATGGTAAAATTAGAAAAATATATTTAAAAAATAATATATTAACTATGTTGTCAAAAGATTAAGATGGATATTTTTTCTCATGTTCTATGGTCAATTATTCTTGGAAAAATAATTAACATAAAGACAAAATTAAAAGTTAACCTAAAATGGATCGGCTTTTTGGGAGCGTTTCCAGATATTTTTGCATTTACTTTGTTATTTGTAGTTTCAATTTTTACCGGAAGCACATTCCATCCACAAGATCATGGAGCAACACAATTTCATTGGCTGTTCAAAGTTACAGAATTATTATACTCTTTAAGTCACAGTCTTGTTATTTTCGCAATTGTTATTATATCTATTTATATTATTAAAAGAAAAGTGCTCTATGTTCTGCTTGGTTGGGGTTTACATATTATTCTTGACATTCTAACACACACAAAAGAGTTTTTCCCAACTCCTTTTTTGTATCCATTGTCCAATTTTTTAATTAATGGAATCACTTGGAGACAAAATTGGTTTTTGATAACTAATTACATTGTTCTAACAACCATATTCACATATTTGTACAGAAAAGAGTTATTTAAGTTTATTAAAAAGTTAAGAATTCTAAGAAGTAAATAATATTCAATTAAAATTTCTAGTTTTATTTTAAGTATTGTTATGAATAAATTTTTCTCCAAAATAAAATGCTAATCTATTAACAATAACCATTGTATAAAGCCCAAGAAAAAAAGTAATAAGAAGAATCTTTTTGTACCACCCATAATAAGAAACATATGCAATAATGTTATTTGCAGTGGTAATTTTAAAAACAGTATCTACAAAAGCAACAAAAAATAGAATACCAAAAATAATTTTTAAGTTACTCCAGTACATTTTATAGGAATCAACTTTAAATGATATGATTAAAGCTCTTTTTATTGTGTAAACAAGATCTTTTTCTTGAATAAATATTCTTTGAAAAAGGTTTATAAGATTATAGAAATATACAAAGAAAATTAACGCAATCATAAGAAATATAAGAAATGGTAATATAACCTGCATTGGAGTTGTGATTTCATTTAAAAAAATATTTCTCATATAAAACCCAGTTCCCACCAAATAAACTAGAGATAATATCAATATTGGTAAAAATGTTAAAAAATTAAGTTTAATGAAAGAAAAGAATGAACACATTTTTCTTCCCTGGAAAAGATTATGAATAATTTTTAATATCCAAAATTTAAAAAATGAATATATTGAGGTAATAATAATTAATTCTCCTAGAATAACTAATATAAAAGAAGTGATACGAATAAACATATTTTCAGAAGACATATTAAAAATAAGTCCCTCAAAAAAAGTTTGAATAAACCATAAAAAAAAAAGAAACCCAACAAAAAGAGTATCAAGCAAAAGAATTTTTCCAAAAGATTCAGGTTTATTTTTAAAAATATTAATTGTTGTTCTTAAAGGTTTTTGAAAGAAGAGTTTTTGTTCTAACGCAAGAATACCCATTTTTTACCTCCAACAATTAATAATAGCCCCATTTTATTTAAAGTAGAAATTTATTGGCTTTTTACTTTTCTTTCTCCTCTTCCATAAAAACCACCCAACTCCAAACACAAATAATATTAACAGCAAAAATCCCAAATAATTTGCATACTGCCAATTAATTAATGTATCTTGAACAGAATAAAATAATGCTTTTGTTCCAAAAATGTCCCATTTATTAAATACTGAAGTTCCTTGATAAATTACAATAACTATTCCAAACAATATAAAGATAAATCCAGAAATTAAATTTGTGGAATGAATCTTAAACTCTTTTCCAAAAAGACCAAAGTTAAACATTCTTCCTCGGATAAACTTACTTCTTTCTAGGTGAAACTTATCATAAAATATAGATATAATAAACAAAGGTACAAGATTTCCAAGAGAATAAAAAAACAGAAGTAATGCTGAATAAAAAATATTCCCCATTATGGCACCTATTCCCAATATTCCTGCAAGAATTGGCCCTAAACACGCAGTCCAACCAAGTGCAAAGAAAATACCAAACAAAAAAGTTCCAGAAGCATCATTTTTAAATTTTTTATTTGGTTTAATAAGTGAAGAAAAACCTTTTCCCAGTAATGACATAATTCCAAGAATTACAATAAAAATCCCTGCTAATGTTACTAACCACCCACTTTGTACTACCGATAAAACCTGTGCGCCAATAAAGCCCGCAACAATTCCCATTGAAACAAATACAAGAGAGAATCCTAAAAAGAATATTAAAGTCATTTTAGTAATGTCTTTTTTCTCTTTAAAAGTGTAAGAAAAATATGCTGGCAAAAATGGCAAAATACATGGAGACAATATCCCTAACATTCCTGCAATAAAAGCTATCAAAAAAGATACTTTTACTGCAAATTCAGCCGTACTCTGGTTATTATAATCTATTATCTTTTGCAATCCAATGGGCACATCAGATTCAGCCAGTACAGAGATTGAAGTTAAGACTACCAAAATCACAAGCAATATCGATAAAAAAGTCTTCTTCATTTTACCAAGAATAAAGATTATTTTTATTTAACAATCAAATTACCCCTCATTCCTATGTGACCACTACCACACATTACAAAACAACTAAATCCAAACTCTCCTTTCTTATCAGCAACAAATTCAATTTGAACAGTTTGGCCAGATTGCAAGTATTCATTCACACCAAAAGAGGGAAGATTAATTCCATGATCAACATCAACACTTTCTATGATTAATTGCACAGTATCACCTAAATTAACTTCAATATTTTCTGGGACAAAAGCCCATTGTTTTGCCACCATTTTGATTGTTTTTACTTCTCCCGTAGGTGTTACCAAATTTTCAGTTGTATTAGCGTTATTGCTAGAACATCCAACAAAGAGTACGGTTCCTATAACAAGCAATATCATTGCAATTATTTTTAATTTCATTTTATTAATCCCATTTATCTAACCATTACTTAAATCATTAAATTCACCACCCATTAATTCAACACTTCTAAAAACATACGCACCGTCATTTTCTACAGTACCAATTCTTTCTTTCCAAAAAGCATCAAACCCTTCATAAGTATCCAAATCTCCCTCAAGAATTATTGTTGGTACTTTCTTAAGATCATACTTTAATTTTAATGCCATTCCAGTAACAGAGTTTAAGTCAACAGTTTTTTCTTCAGCAACCGTTACTCCCATTTGTGCTAATGCCAACTTATGCGTATTAACATCATAACAATCTTCACAAAGATTATCAGTAATCATTGTAATACTTAACAAACCTTTAATTGTTTTAGTGTTTATGTCAAAGTAAGGTGGTATTGGGGTTTCCATCACATAATACCCATCAGTTTTTTGTATTGTAGAACCCTGTAAACTCTCAGCAAAAGGATATACATCTATGTCTTCAGAAACTAAAAGAGCTGGTAATTTCAAAATACCAAATTGACTAATTAAATTTTTAGCTTTAGTATCAGTTCTATCTAAAATTTCTTCAGTACCTAGAACAACATTTTGCTGTTTTAATGTAGTAGACACACTACGTAAACTAAAACATTCTTCACAAGAAGAATCCTCTATCAAAATTGTCGAAACTTTTCCCATTACTTTTTTGTTAAGTGGATTAACATATGGTGGTTTAGCTTGAGAATACACCAGAGCATCACCTCTCTTCTCTAATTCTCTAGCATTAAATTTATCAATTTCTCCTGTAAGAATAATTGTTGGAATTCTTTCAATCCCATATTCACTAATAATAGCTCGTGCTTCTTCAGAATCTAAAACTAAATTTTGTTCCTCAGTTATTTCTGTATTAGCATTTTTAATTGATTCAACTAAATCAGTCACAGTTGAACAATCTTTACAGTTTGAATCTATAATTGTAAATAATTCTAGTTTAGCTGGTTTAGCCGCTTCTTCAGCCTCCACTATTTTTCCAGTCATGACATTATCTAAAGGATTTACCTGAATTACATTAAAGATTGCAATAGCAACAAGAATTGCCCCTAGTACGATTAGAAATGCGTAATAATTTTTTTCATTTAAAATAAATCTCTTTTTAAATTTTGATGCATTATGAGATACTTTCTTTCTAGCAATTTTTTCTTTTTGATGAGTTAAAGATGATTTTTTTTCTTCCATATGTTTTCCTCCTTATAAAAAATTAAAAAAAATAATAAATTAAATCAACATCCACCTACCATTTGAGGTAAATTCTGAATGCTTTTTGGTACAGAACTTGTTGTTTTTGCTGGACTATTTGCAACAGGAAGTGTAGTGCTCGCTGATTTCACAGTTAACTGGCCTTCTGACACCACCTCTTTTAGTCCATCTAATTGAACTGCTTGTACTACAGATACTAAAACTAATACTGCTAATACTACTGTTAAAATTGTTGTTTTTTTCATTTTTTATTCCTCCTTATTAATTATTAAAAATTGTTAAGTTTTTATCATTAACCTTCACACATTGATCCTGAATTAGTGCCACTTGTTTCTCCAGTGGTACAACCAACCAACACCAAAACACCAACAATTAAAAGAGAAAGAAAAAATAATCTCTTATTGCCGTAGTAAAGATTTCTAAATAAATTAATGATATTTATTTTAACAACCTCCCACCATACCAGGTAAATCTTTTAGTGAAGAAGTATCCCCACCAGCAAGACTTGCTCCTAACTCAATCATGTTTTTTGGAAAAAACAAAGTTTTCCATTTCATTACTTCCTGTAAAATTTCTCCATCACTATAATCAGTGTAAGCTGAAAGATACAAAGCTACTGAAAGTAAAGCTGGATTGTGTTGGCACCCACAAGCTGAATTTCCATTCTTATCAATACCAATCGTTTTTAATCCACAACAGTACTCACAAGAAATCCCAACAGGTTTTGAAGCTAAACTCATAAATCTCTGCCAGCCTTCCGGATTATTTTGCTCAACTTCTACTTTCAATCCCCTATACATATTAGCAAGGGTTGCTAAACTCCCAATCGGATCATCATAACTCACACCAAGTTGTTCTCCATAATCTGGTGTTCCCGTTGGAAACATTGCTGCCATGGCATCTTCTGCTGTTTGAAAACTTTCTACTGGGAAAACCGCTGCCACTGTATGACCTGTTGACTTTAATTCATTAATATCTATCGCAGAAAGATCACCACCAAGCAAGCTTAAACTTCCTGTACTAGATTTCACTGTTGAGTGCACCATTCCTGAAACAGTACCAATTTGATATTGATTAAAGAAAATAATTACTACTACTACTAACAATAACGCCCAAATTGGTTTAGCAATTTTTATTTCTTTTTCTTTATGTTCATTTTTGTGTTTTCTGAAACTTATTGTTTTATGTTCACCCATATGTTCATTTCCATGTTTTGTATCATCATGATGTTTTTTCATGTGATCTTGATATTCTTTTTTATCTTCTTCCATCTTTTATACCCTCAACTTTTAATCACAACAATGTTCAAATTTTTCTTCTAATTTTTTTATTTCTTTACTGAATTTCCCATACTTGTGTTCTACGACCCACTTGTTTTTTTTCCTCACTGAACTTTTCATTGAGATTAAAATATAAATTAAAAACACAAAAGAAATCAACAAAAAAATCCAAAATCCTAACCCATAAAACTCTGACAACAACAAGTAAACCAAAGAAGTTCCAATAAGAATTATAAAAACTTTTAACCAAAGTAAATTTTCTTTCTTAGCTTCTTTAATTTTTTTCTCAAAGAGATACATTATCCCCACAATACTTTCTCCCATTAATATTCCAATTAAAAGATTATCAATGAGAAAACCACTCCATTTCAAAATTAATAGTGTGATCCAAGTTAAGCCAACAGCCGCACAAATAGCACAGATTTTTAATTTCAACTTTTTTTGGATAATTTTTCTTAAAAACACAAATACTAGAAACAAAACTAAAATCCCTAATGTTGTCCACAATATTGTTAGCACCATATTAAATAAACCAAAACAGAATTATTAGTCCCAATAAGACCATAACAATTCCTAAAATTAACCTCATTATTTTACTTTTAGATTGTTCCCATTCAGTAATCTTCTTTGTTGTCCTTTTGTTTGAAGCCATAATTAAAATAATTATTAATGGCATAACAAACATAATATTATAGATGATTAAATAAACCATGCCCTGAGCAAAAGTTGTTTTCACTGCTAATAGCCCTACTACAGCAACATAAATTCCTCCTGAACAAGGAAATGTACACAACCCTACTAAAAATCCTAAAATTAAAGCTGCAGGAATTGTTGATTTATACATCCATTTCTTTAGATACTCTTTTGTAAATGAAGGAATACCTAAATCAAGTCTTTGTTTAGGGAAAAGATAACCCCATATCCCAATTACCCCTAAAGCAATCATTAAATAAGCACTAATCTGGGCCATGAGATGAGGATATCCTGTAAAAATAAATGCTTTAATTAATCCTATTCCAATTAAAATATACGCTAAGAATATTGCAGATATGTATGCAATTCCCATCTTCAAAATATTTGCTTTTGTTCTCTTTATTGTGTAAAGGAAAGCAATAAACAAAAGAAGAACAGCAAAAGCGCAAGGGTTAATTCCATCTAAAAATCCTGAAGAAACTATTAATGGAAGCATTGTAGAAAATTTCCATGAACTTGAATAAGAATTTTCTGGTTTTGTGAGTGAATCTTCATTTTCTGTAAACCAGTTAAGATACCCTGTAATAGAAGAATCAATTGTGTACTCTTTAGCGTCTCCTTTAAAGCCCCATGCAAAGTATGACTTAGCATTTTTCATTTCATCTTGTAAGACTAAGATTCGATCATATTCTAAATCTTTAGTTAACAAGTCCATTACAACATGTTTAGGAACATGACCTCCTAAAACTACTTTGTTATCAATAAACACCGTAAAATGACCTTGTAATTTTGGAGGAATATTTAATCTCTTGTTTAGTTCATTAAGAACAACTCTATTTTTCTTTTCATTAATATAATCTTTTTTTATTATTTCTTTTATTCCTGCTTCCTCTAATGTTGGAATTAACTCTTGTTTAATGTACATGGAACACATACTGCATGCTTCATTGTAAAATATAACAGCAGTATGATATTCTCCTTGGTCTTCAGCTTGAACCAAAGGCGCTAAGCTAAGCAGAAATACAATAATCAAAAAAATAGTACTAAATTTCTTTATGTTAACTGAAACCATATTAATGACTATGTTCCTCTTCTATTTCTGTCTCAAAACCTTCTTCAACCCAATGAAGAATACCACCATTCATACTTTTAATGTTAGTATAGCCCATCTGTTTCATAATTTCATAAGCTTGAGCACTTCTTCTTCCAGAACGACAATACAAAAGAATTTCATCATCTTTATTCAAATTTAATTCAAGTAAAGATGCTTCAGTAATTTCTCCAACTGGAAGATTTATGGAACCTTCAATATGTCCTTCATTAAATTCAAAATCTTCCCTTACATCAACTAATTTAACATTTTCTTTATTTTCAATTTTTGAATTAAAATCAAAAGGAGATATTTCAAAATCTTTCAAATTATCTTTATGAGGTTTAGTTCCTTTCTCTATATCAACATTTGAAGAAGGTAAAGATTCACCAATCAATGTTAGTTCAACTTCTTCATTTACTGGATCATTACTTTTAATATACACAACCCGTTCCATCTTTCCAACCAGTCCGGGATGTATTGATGGATCATAAGTTACGGTTAATTTAGCTTCCTCATCAGGAGCAAGAGATTCTTTATCAACTTCTGCATCAGTACAACCACAAGAAGTACTTACAGCAAGAATTTCTAGAGTTTCACTACCTTTATTTTTCACTAAAAACTCTTCAATTCTTAATCCATCATCAGGATTAACATCACCTAAGTCGTAAAATGTTTCACTCAATTCAATTTCTGGACCAATAGATTGAGAACTACAACCTACCACTAAGACTACTAACAAAAGTAAAAATGTCAAAAATAAAAATTTCTTCCTGTTACTACTAATCAACTTGGTTAACATGAATTCTCACCTCTTCTCTTGAATTTGTAGGATCATTTGACATGATATACACGGACCTTGTTACTGCCCCTCTCATTTCTCTATGAACATTTGGATCATATTGAATTTTCAATTGGGCACTATCACCTGGAGGGATCAACATTTCAAAGTTTCTAGGGTTTGTTCCATGCATTGACATACTAAAACGTGGACTCTCTTGCCCTTGCTGAACTAACGTAGCCGAAGTACAACCACAAGAAGTATCCATCTCATTAATTATTAAATCCGTTTTACCTTCATTTGTTATTGTAACTTCTTTACTCACTGTTCCTCTTGCCTGGCTTACTGCTCCAAAATTAAGTGAATCAGTGTTTACATTAATGAGTGGAGCATCCTCTGGAGGAACCACTTTCCAATAAATTAACGCAATTATAACAAGCAATGTAATCAATGCTATAGAATAATTTCTTATTTTCTTTTTTTGTTTTGTAGTAAGTTTTTTCCTTACTTTTTTTTCTATCTCTTTATGCTTATGTTTATTATGCATATCTAAAGCATCTTGGGAACTAAAATCCCGTTCACAAATATCGCATCTTACCATTTTCATACCCTCTCTAAGGAACCTGAACTAGTTCTATTCTTAATTTTTTCTGAAAATCTACTGGATCATTTGACACAATAGTTACTTCCCGTATAATTCTTGCTTCAGGTTTTTTCTGTATTCCATGTGCTAAAGGATCATACAAAACCTCTAACTGTGCTGAATCTCCCGGTGCAATTGTGAGTTTATAATTTTCAGGGTTAGTACCATGCATGCTCATCCCAAATATTGGCCCTTCCTTACCATTATAAATAATTCTTACAGAAGTACACATACAAGATGTATCCATGTTTTCAATAACTAAATCACTACCACCAAGATTTTTTAATGTAAAAAAAGTTGAAACTTTCCCTTCACTCTGTTTAACAACTCCTAAGTTTTTTGTTACTGGTTCAATAATTATTTCTGGTGGATTATCCGAAGATTGCCCTTGAATAAACTCTTTTATCTCATCTTCTTCCGAAGGATCCATCAAAATATCAAATCCAAATTTTTTAACCATCTTAACAGTAACTTCATTTTCATTTAAGCCACCTAACATCAATTGATCAACATATTCTTTTCTTTGTTTAGCCATACCACAGCATCCAGCATCTATTGCCTGCCCACAACATGAACATTGAAACTTCTTATACATCTCTTCTGGACTTTTTTCCAATTCTAAAATTGAGTTGCCAGTAATCTGATTTGAATCCATATTCATCTCCATATTATGTGATGATGTAAATGTAGAAAAAGTAAAAATAGCTGTAAAAAGTGTTAATATTAATAATCCAGCAAAAAAATACTTCTCCCAAGGTGAATCAAACTTGAGCTTAAGTGAGTCTTTGAGTTTTTTCAGTAAATTTCCTTTACCTATCTTCTCTTTCATGTCATTTTTAAATAAGAACCCACTATTTAAATAAAGAGAAATGTTAGTGCAAAATTAGGGAAAATTTAAATAACGCTTATTTTTAATTACACCTATGAGTATAAAATTAGGGAAAGATACAAAATTAACATTAGTTATTTTAATAGCACTAGTTATTCTGGGAGTAGTTATTCTCACTAACACTCTTTCATTTTTTAAGATTGAAGAAGTCATAGTTGACCAGATTAGAGAAAGTCAGATGACAAAAACTGAGTCAGCTGCGATGCAGATAGAAAATCACATTTTACAAGTAAGAGACGAACTTGTCACATTAAGCAAATTTCCAGCAATGGAAACATTAGATTTAGAACATTGTACGGGAAATATGAAAGCAATCCATGAAAAAGTTGAAGGAAAAATAAACTCTCTTCTGAGAGTTGACAAGTATGGACAAATAGTTGAATGTTCAGAAGAAGAATATTCAGATTATCTAGGTTTAAATATTAAAAACAAGAATTATTTCAAAACACCAAAAGAAACTAATGAACCTTTTGTTGCAGGAATGGTGAGACAAGGAGATCATCAACAAATTATTGTTTCCGCACCGTTATTTGAAACTAATGCTTATACACCCTACCCAAATTTTCTTGCAGAGTTTGAAGGCATACTTATGAGCATTATTGAATTAGACTATCTTCGTAATCTTTACATCCATTCAATTTTAGAAGAAAAGAAAAATTATTTTCTCTTAATTAATTTAGATACTTTCGAAACTCTGCTTAAAAGTGAAGAAATTAATGAATTTTCTGAAATAATAGAAAAACTTCCAGAATCAGAAAAAAGATTAAACATGATCACTGATTTTAATGGATTTGGGAAAACAATTATGACTTCTTCAGATATTGTTCTTGGCCAAGAAACATGGAGATTAATCATCTTAACCCCCCTAAAAAATGTAGGGCAAGAAATCACTTCAGTTCAAAAAAGGCATCTATTCAGCCTAGGTTTTCTAATAATAGTTGTCGCAGGAGTTCTTTTCTTCCTCTTTTCATTATACAGATCTCGAGAAGAAGTTCAGTCAAAACTAGATAAAGCAAAAGTCACCCTTAAAAAATTAGGAATAAATGTTGAAGTTGAAGAGAAAAAATATAGTCAAAGTGATATAACACTTAATCCAAGAAAAGTATATTTAATTAGAGATGATGATGAAAATCACGCTCACGAATTGTTTATCGGATCTTTAAACAGAGGATTTGCTGGGTTAGGCATCCTTAGGGAAGATCCTAGAGAAGTTAAGAAAAAATACAATTTAGAAAGAACTTCATTTATTTGGCTTAATAAAAATCAAGTTGAAGGACAAGCGTGTGAAACTGATATTAACAATTTGTTCAAATTAATTTCAGAATTCATGAAAAAGAGCGAGAAAAGTGTGATCCTTTTAGATAGACTAGATTACATTATCAGTGAAAATGAATTCAGTAAGGTCATTAAAAAGATACATGAGCTTAAAGATTTAGCTTCTACTAACGAATCAATCATTATTCTTTCCATAAATCAAGAAGTTATTGAAGAGTCCAAAGTTAAAGCAATAGAAGCAGAAACAATTGACCTCTATGGAAGTCATTTACGGAAAAAAGTTGAATTAACAGATATGGAGATGAATATCCTTAAACTGATCAATGAAGGGAATATTAAAAATAAGCTTGTTTCATATAAAGATATCACTCAGGGGTTTAAGATTACTAAACCAACAACTAGAGTTAAAATAAATAAATTGCAAGGACTAGGATTAATACAAATTGAACAAAAGGGAAGATTTAAGACATTAAAAATAACTTCTTCTGGAAGAAAAATTATTAATTAGAAATCTAGAACTTTTTCACTAAATTTTCACTAACTTTTATTCTTGTTTTTATATGGTATCTCCTTTTACTTATTATTAAGATAGTTAACAAATACGATTAATTTACTTTAAGGAGGAGAAAATGGGATTTAATATATTTAAGAGAAAAGACCCAATCTGTGGGATGAAAGAAGAAAAAGGAAAAGGAACAACCGATAATTCGAAAAACTGGTTTTGCTCAGAAAGTTGTAAAAAAGAATACAAAAAAAAAATTAGTCAACATGGTAAAGAAAGTAAAAAAGTAAAGAGTTGTTGCCATTAAAATGCAGAAAAACAGACCCAAGAATAATAGTAGATTTATAAAACCATTACTATTTGGTGCCCTAGGGAGTTTAATACTATTCAGTATTTATTTAGGTATTTTAACTTGGGCAAACTCAATTGAGCATGCATGGCAACAATTTGTACTCCTTTGGCCATGGATGTCAGCATTAATAATAGGTTTTGGGGTTCAAGTTAGCATGTTTACATATATGCACCAGTATAAAAAAAGTGTTCTAAGTGCTACTGGAACAACAACAGTTGTAGCTACGGGTGGTGTCTCAGCAGGATCGATGGTTGCTTGCTGCCTACATCATGTTGTTGATGTCTTACCAATCATAGGTTTATCAGCCGCAGCAGTTTTCTTAAGCAAGTACCAATCATTCTTTTTAGAGCTAGGAATTGTTTCTAATCTTATAGGAATCACTTTTATGCTTTACACTATGCAAAAACATAATTTATTCTTTAAAGGAGGTTTTCTTGAAAAATTAATGAAATTTAATCTAAAAAAATTATTTATTATAACACTCTTAGTTGGAATCTTTGTGTTATTAATACAATTGGGAGTGATATTATGGAGGTAAAAAATGAAATTAAAAATGATAATTGTTGGAGTAATGGTTTTATCAGTCCTAGTTCTTGCAGGATGTCAATCAAATAGTGAGATGATGGAAGAATCAGAAATGGGAAGTGAAATGGAAGATGAGATGGAAAATGAAATGATGTTTGGTTGGGAAACCCAGAGCAGTGATGGTACAGTAATGGTCGATCTAACTCCAGAAGAATATGTTGATGGCAAATTATTTGTGGAAATAACTGTAACCACCCATTCAGTTGATGATTTAGATACTTATGATTTAAGTAAGATTGTAACATTACAAGCAGGTGGAGAAAAGTATTTTCCAATAGAAGCTCTCAAACTAAGCGGCCACCACAATAGTGGCGAATTAGTATTTGAAATACCAGAAGAGCCAAGCCAGTTTAGTGTTACTATAACTAACTTACATGATGAGGGAGTCAGAGAATTTTCATGGCCATAATTAAAAATGACATTAACAAACAAACAAATCAGTAAAAAATATAATCGATTTTCTTTGTTTTATGATTTCATAGAAAGACCAATAGAAAAAAAATTGTTTAGTAAATGGAGAAAAGAACTACTGAAAGAGGTTAAAGGTAGAGTACTAGAAATAGGTGTTGGGACTGGGAAAAATTTTCCCTACTACAATCATGAGAAAGTTGATTTAACAGCAATAGATATTAGTAAAGGTATGTTAAACAAAGCAAAAAAGAAAGCAAATGATCTTGGCTTAAAAGTTAAACTTGAATTAACTAACACCGACTATCTTCCGTTTAAAGATGATTCTTTTGATTATGTCATTGCAACTTTTGTACTTTGTTCAGTACCTGATCAAAAAAAGATGCTTTTAGAGATAAAAAGAGTTGTTAAAAACTCTGGCAACATTTTTTTATTAGATCATGTTTTAAGTAAAAATAAATTAATTGCTTTTTTTCAGAATATTCATAATCCCTTTACAAAATTTCTTTTAGGAGTTAATGTAAACAGAGATACAATTGGCAGTATTAAAAAAACTGGGCTAAAAATAGTTAAAGAAAAAAACTTAGCACTTAAAGATGTATTTAAAGAAACCAAGGTAAAAAAGTGAGATTTAAGAAAACACTTTTAATTACATTAATTACATTAGTTATAGTTTTTGCTGGATGCAATGCTAAAAATGATAGGGAGATTAAAGAAATCAATATTAAAGACATTTCTGAAATTGAAAATTGGCAACCTTCAAAAGAAACAAAGATGAAAAAATTAGTCTTCTCATTACCTACAATGGATAAAAAGATGTGTGAAACTTTTCCAAGATTAATAATTTCAACATTAGAAGACACTCCAGGAGTTATTGATACAGGCTTTGATTACGAAGGCCATGTTACTATAGTATATTTTGATTCATCAGTTATAACTAAAGATAAAATTATTAATCATGACTCTTTCTCATGGATTGGTACTAAGTTTATAAGTGAAGAAAAATCAAATTTAAATCATTTTGTTGTTTTTGAAAAAAGAAAAAATAATAATGAACTAGTAATGCCGGAAGATCACATGGAAGAGTCTTCCACAAATTAAGAGGTTAAAAGATGAGTTATGGATATAAAAAACAAGTTAATTTAAAGTTTGAAGAAGCTGTAGACAAAACTAAAGAAGAGCTATCTAAAGAAAAATTTGGAATTTTAACAGAAATTGATGTAAAGGCAACATTAAAGAAAAAGTTAAATGTTGACTATGATAATTATGTCATTTTAGGAGCATGCAACCCCCCTTTTGCTTATAAGGCATTACAAGCAGAGAAAGAAATAGGTTTGTTACTTCCTTGTAATGTCATTATTTATGAAAAAGAAGACAAAGTGTTTGTTTCAGCAATCGTTCCTAGCGTTGCAATGGGAATGATTGATAATAAAACTTTAAAAGAAATTTCTTCTGAAGTTGAAATAATGTTAAAAAAAGTTGTTGACAATATATAGGGGGTTAAAAAATGAAAAAATTATTTGTAATAAGTTTAATATTTTTACTAATTTTAAGTGTTTTTTCTTTAGCACATGGAGAAGAAACATTTTCACAGGCAGAAGATATCATTAAAGATAAAGTTCCTTGTGAAGATCTTTCAGATGAACAACTAGAATCATTAGGAGATTATTATATGGAACAAATGCATCCAGGAGAAAGCCATACATCAATGGATGAAATGATGGGCGGAGAAGGTTCTGAAAGTCTAAGACAAGTTCATATTTCTATGGCACGCAATTTTTACTGTGGAGAACATCAAGGAACATCTGGAATTATGGGATCTATGATGTCAGGCGGCATGATGAGTTCAAATGGAGGACAAATTTTGCAAAACCAAGGAGGCATGGGACAAATGATGAATGGAAATTTTATGGGAACTGGTTGGCTATGGTGGATATTTATGGTTCTAATCTGGGGATTAATCATCGCCGGAATAGTTTTTGTAATATTATGGGCTTATCAAAGATTAACATCACAGAAAAAACCTAGAATTAATGCATTAGAAATTTTAAAATGTAGATTTGCTAAAGGGGAAATTACTAAGAAACAATTTGAAAAAATGAGAAAAGAGATTAGATAATGAAGAACTAAGAACTCTTCCCAAAAAAATAGAGAGTATGATTATGAGAGAAAAAATAAAAAAACTAAGGCATAACCATCTTTTAATGATGGTGTTGTGCTGTGTTATACCTTTAGGTTTATTATTTATAGCATCATACATATTTGGATTAAGTAAAAGTTATTTGTTTTGGGGAGTGTTATTGATCTGTCTATTATCACATTATTTTATGATGAAAGATATGCATAAAAATGAGAAAAAAAGAGGTGAGCATTATTGAATGAAAAATATCAAACATATTTAGTTGTAGGGACATTTGTGTTTATTACTTTAATTATGTTGTTGGTAATGCATCCAATTTGGTGATGCAATAAAAAATCATGTATTTTTATCAAATGAAAAAATGTCTGAGATCATTTGTAAAAACGTAGAATGTAAAAAATGATACCCTACAAAATATTTCCAATGTTTAAACTTGGCCCATTACATATGAATATGTATGGGATTATGTTCGCTTTAGGTATTTTAGCAGCTTCATTTTTAGCGATAAGAGAAGCAAAAAAAAGAAACATTAGCAAAGATGTTATTTGGGACTTAGTTTTTTATCTTTTAATTGGGATTATTGTAGGAGCAAGATTATTTTATGTTTTGTTTTATTGGCCTCAGGAGATTCCATTAACATTAATTGAATCTATTGCCATTTGGAAAGGGGGCTTAGCTTTTTTTGGCGGATTTTTAGGCGCATTAGTTGCAGGTTATATCTTTGTCAAAAAGAGAAAACTTAAATTTTGGCAGTTAGCAGACATTTTTTCTATCCCTCTAGTAATTGGGCATATCTTTGGAAGATTAGGAGATTATTTTACAGGAGGTCATCCTGGAAACATCACATCTCTTCCTTGGGGAATTTATCTCAATAACGCAGTTAGACATCCAGTGGTTTTATATGAAATAATTGGCCTAATAATCATTGTAATAATATTATTAAATTTAAGAAAAGTTAAAGATAATAAACAGTTATTTGACGGTTTTGTTTTTTCCAGTTATGTTATTCTTTACTCAATTCAAAGATTAATTCTTGACTTCTTTAGAATTGAATCAACAGATCCAAGATTTTTGGGTTTAACACCTTCACAATATGTTGTAATAATTTTGTTTAATTTGGCAATAATTTTTATACTAGTTAATTTTAAGAAAGTTAAACTTAAAAGCAGAAAACATTGATATCACCAAAAAAAGTAGTAACAATTTATGGTTGCTGCCAGTGTTTTCTTCTTCTTTCTTTCTCTCTTAAGTATTCAAGATATTTTTGATCAAACTTTGTTAATTGAGAAAACAAAGTATAATACAAATTTTCATCTTCAAATATTTGTTTTGTCACGCTCATTAACCTCACCTCTTTGTTCATAAAATAATTTTTGTATAAATACCCAGTGCAATGAGCATCAAGAGAGAACTTCTAGAGAGAACTAGCATAAGTTTTTTAAATGCAAATTTAATTATAAGTCTATGCTGAATATCCTCTTCAGTCCAAAATGGTTTTATGGAAAAGATATTATTATTGATATAGTTAGCATTTTTGTCTTATTACTTATTGCTTACTTCAACATGCAATACTACAAATTAGATAGACGTAAAAAAGGCCATATGTTTTTTTCAGTAGCGACATCATTTCTTGCTCTTTCATTTTTCTTTAAAATTATAACAAATTTTACTTTATACCAATATGTCCTTGAAAAAAAACAATTTGGGTTGATGACAATTATTTATCAAACGGTGCAATATTCTGACACTTTATTTTTAGTAGGAACATTGCTATTTCGCTTATTCACTCTTCTTGGTTTCTATATCCTATTTTCTATTTATTGTAAGAAACAACAAAAACCAATTTATTTTCTTATAATTTATTTTATAATTATGATAACTTACTTCACATTATCAGAATATCATGTTTTTCATCTAACTACTTTAATATTATTACTGTTTCTAATTAAAAAATACTATGATAATTATTTAAAAACAAAAGATAAACCTGCAGGATTAATTTTTTGGAGCTTCCTAACTATTGCTCTAAGCCAATTAATTTTCATTTTTATTGGTATAAATAACACATTTTATGTTGTTGCAGAAAGTGTCCAATTATTTGGTTATTTATTGTTGGTAATTTCATTTATAATGGTACGCAAATATGGCAAAAAAAAGAACTCAAGTTGATATTGTTGGAGATATGCTTTCTGCAATTCAGGACAAAAATGGGAGAATCAAACCAACTCATTTAATGTACAAATCCAATTTATCACACACACAGTTAAAATCTTATTTAGAAGAATTAATTGAAAAAGAGATGGTTAAAGAAATAAAAACTAAGAAAAACAATACTTATTTTTTAATTACTAACAAAGGAGATAAGTTTGTTCAAAAATTAAGAGAGATGAAACAGTTCGAGAAGTCATTTGGATTTTAAAAAAGAAAGGAGGTGAGAAAAATGAAATCTAAACGTATATTATTGTTAATTGGTATGGTTGCAACCTTATTAGTTGCAGGGATTGCTCTTGCACATGTAGAAAATCCATCAATCAATAGTCAAGAATCAAGAATTGGTTCAATGATGGGAAACATAATGATGGACAATTCTAATATAGCATTAATGCATGAACAGATGAGTGAAGCTATGAAAAGTAAAACTTTTGCAGAGTTTGAATATTTTCGAGAAGAGAATGGTTTTGAGATAATGTCTTGGATAGACACAGAAGAGGAATTCAAACAAGTTCAAGAACATCACAATAAAATGGGTAAGTATCATGGACAAAAAGATAAAACCATAAAAAATAATATGATGAAACACAAAAGAAAAAGTTCAAGTAGATGCACTATGAACAATTAAATTTTTTTTATTTTTTATAAATTCTAAGATTTAAATTTGTTAAAATAATTTAAAATAACCCCATTACCAATAATTAGAGGGATGTAGAATCCCATTTTAAAAAACCAAAAGTAAAATAAAGGTATGATTATTAATAACTCTAAAAAAGAGAGACCATTATGAAAAAGAAAAGTACTAAAGAAAGAAATATATTTGCAGGTATATCTCTTGCTCTGTTTATAGTAATTACAGTTAGTATTATTTACCTTTTTTCAATGTCTTCAAATACTGTTGATTTGGCTTTTTCTTACGTTGCTGGAATTTCTATGATTGTGCTTCCATGCACCCTACCTCTAGCTTTTATCATTGTACCTTTGAGTATTGGAAAGGGTTACAAAAAAGGTTTAGGTATGGCACTTATGTTCGGTTTGGGATTATCAATAACCATTGCTGTTTATGGAGTAGTAGTAGGATTAATTGGAAATATCATTGGATTAGATGATGCAATAAGTAAAGCGGGAGTAGTCAGTAAAGTTTTATTTATGGTTGGAGGTGGAGCTGCTTTATTGTTTGGTTTATCTGAGTTAGGATTACTCAAATTCAATCTACCCAGCTTTGCTCGAACACCAAAATTTATAGAAAAAAGAAAAGACTATGCTAAAGCATTATTCTTAGGATTATTCCTTGGAAATGCAGGAGTTGGATGTCCAAACCCATTATTTTATCTTCTTCTAGGAGACATAGCAGTTAAGGGTAGTGTTTTATTTGGTGGTTGGATGGGATTTGTTCACGGTGTTGGTAGGGCGACCCCACTTATATTTTTATCAATCTTAGGAATTTTAGGAATAAATGCAACTTCTTCAATTATGAAACATATAACTAAAGTTAAGAAAGTAATTGGTTGGTCATTAGTTGTTTTAGGAGCAGTTATTTTTATTATAGGTGGAGCGCATGAATGGTATGAAGAATCAATTGTTCATGGCGGTTGGAACGAATTTGTAGAATTTACAGGAATGCCAGCAGAGTTTGAAGCAGAAGAACATGGACACGAAGGACCAGGAGATTTTATCTCGCATAGGTTGGCACCTTGGCTATTACTTTTATTAATTTTAATACCAATTGTATGGTATTATATTAAAAAGAAAAAAATATCAAAAGATAATCAAACAATGAAAAAGAGGAAATGAAAATGGCTAAAGACCCTGTTTGTAATATGGACGTTGATGAAAAAAAATCTGCGAAATTGAAATATAAAAGTAAAACATATTACTTTTGCAGTCCAACTTGTCAATGGGCTTTTAAAGAAAATCCAGAACAGTTTATGAGTAGCAAAGAAAAAATAAAAATGTGATTAAAATGAGGTAAATAAATGAAAGATAAAAATAAACTAAAAACAAGTTCTTTTTGGATAGGGGTAGCCATTGTTGTATTAACTCATGTATACATGTTATTTGCAGGTCTTACCCCCGGTCAAGTAATCCCACATTCCATATTTAATTTAGTAGCTGTAGCATTGATTGTCTATGGATGGTTTGGATGAGCATATGGATTACATCAAAGACAAGAAAAGAGGATTACAGCAGATTATTTCTTTGCCAATTATTTGGGGTATTATTATTCCCTTAGTAATTTTTGATATATGGATAGAATTTTATCATCGAATTTGTTTCATTTTATATGGCCTCAAATATGTAAAAAGGTCTCGTTATATTCGCATTGATAGGCATAAACTGAAATACCTTAAATGGTATGAAAAGCTTGGATGCGCATATTGTGGTTATGCAAATGGTCTTGCACAATACTGGGTGAAAATAGCTAGTATAACAGAAAAGTATTGGTGCGGAATAATGCATAAAAAACATTCCGGTTTTAAAACACCAAAACACCACAAAAATTTTGTAAAATATGGTGATAAAAAAGAGTTTTGTAATCGTTACAAAAAAAATAGATAAGAAAAATACAAATGACAATACTAAACCCCTGGCTAACTTTCTCATTACTTTTTCTAGCTGTTTGGTTGATAATTTGGTTACTTAAACCAAAATTAAGAAAAGAAATGTTTTGGGTAAGTCTATTCACAATGCCATTTGGGTTAACTGAACCTTTATTTGTACCAGAATATTGGAACCCACCATCATTATTTAATCTAGCTGCTAAGATTGGTTTTGATATTGAAAGCCTCATTTTCTGCTTTGCTGTTGGAGGTATTGGAGCAGTGTTATATGAAGTTCTAGTTAAAGTTAAACATAAAAAAATGAATAAACGTGAGAAACATAATAAAAAACATAAATTCCATTTACTTGCTTTATCCTCCCCAGTAGTTGTATTTATTCCACTGCACTTATTTAGCAAACTAAATCCTATTTATTCTGCAAGTATTTCCATGTTTGTTGGGGGAATAGCAGCAATTTTTTGTCGTCATGATTTAAAGAAAAAAATTTGGATGGGTGGAGTGGCATTTCTTGCACTTTACTTTGTATTTTTCCTATTCTTTGATCTAGCTTATCCTAATTTAGTTCAAGAAGTATGGAACTTTTCGGCAATTTCTGGAATATTACTTTTGGGAGTTCCTTTAGAAGAACTAATGTTTGCGTTTACATTTGGAATGTTATGGTCAAGTGTATATGAACATGCAATGTGGTATAAAATAAAAAAGGTGAAAAAATGAAAGTACAAATTTTAACAACACCCGGCTGCTCAAGCTGCGTTAGGGTTGAAAAAATGTTAGATGAAATTAAAGTGAAGTATGAAATTATTGACATAACAAAAAATCCAGGTATATTACAGAAATATCAAGTAATGTCTGCTCCAGGTATTGTGATCAATGGTAAATTAGAATTCACTGGAGTTCCAAGCAAAAATGAGTTAGAAAGGAAAATTAACACTATCAAAAATAATTAAAAAAAAAGAAAAACTTATTTTTTTATTTTTAACAATACTATGGTTCCAATAAAAAATGCCAAATACAGCAAACTTATTCCAAATGTTGTAATTACTCCAGCATCTCCTAAGACAAACCACGCTCCAATAACTATCGTTAAAACGCCAGCCCAGATCGGAACTCCTGCAAAAGGGCAACTCGTTTTCCGATGTGCCGGATTCAACGCACATACAACAGTACATACCCCTAAGATTAATATTAACCAACTCCAAAATCCACCAAATGTTGGTACATCAAAGGCAGATAATACAAACCAGGCCCCTAACAAAACAAACAACCAGGTTGTCCAACTAGGACAATGTAATCCACAAATTTCTCTTTTTGCAACAACTTTTCTAGAAGATTTTGTCTTCTTTTTTTTTGCCATTTTTTTCAACCTCTTTTTTTTAAATAATAGTTTAATCAAAAATAAATAATTTAGGATTTAGGCCTCCATCTCTTCATTAGCAATGAATTACTTACTACAGAAACACTACTAAAAGCCATAGCTGCACCTGCAATTATTGGATTTAGTAACCATCCTGTAATAGGGTACAATACTCCTGCTGCAACAGGAATTCCAACAGTGTTGTAAAAAAATGCCCAGAAGAGATTCTGTTTGATTTTCCTCATAGTATATCTACTTAAGTCCATTGCCGTAGCAACATCTCGTACATCCTCTTTAATTAACACAATGTCGGCAGATTCAATTGCAACATCTGTTCCTGCACCCATTGCTATACCAACATCTGCCTGAGCTAAAGCAGGAGCATCATTTATTCCATCACCAACCATTGCAACTTTTCTACCTTCTTTTTGTAACTTTTTAATCTGAGCAGCTTTATCTTTTGGTAAAACTTCAGCAAGAACTTTTTCTATACCTAATTGTTTAGCTATAGCTGCTGCAGTTCTTGAATTATCACCAGTAAGCATGACTACTTGCTTATCCAAATCATGAAGAATTTTCACTGCTTGTTTTGAAGTTTCTTTAATGGTATCCGCTACTGCAATTATTCCTGCAACTTTTTTGTTAACAGCAAGAATCATGGCAGTCTTTCCCTCTTTCTCTAACTTCTGCATTTGTTTTTCAATACTAATTATAACAATTTTCTTCTCACTCATTAGTTTCCTGTTACCAAGAAGAATGTTATTCTTGTTATACATGGCTTCAAGTCCTCTTCCCATAATTGCTTTAAAAGAGCGTGGATCAGGAACAGTCATCTTCTTCTCTTTAGCTTTCTTTACAATTGCTTCTCCTAAAGGATGTTCACTTCGTTTTTCAGCAATAGCTGCATAGCGAAGAACTTCTTTAACTAAAAATTTATTAAAAGACAAAGTATCTGTAACTTCCGGTTTTCCTTTTGTTAGTGTTCCAGTTTTATCAAATACAATGGTATCAATTTCACGTGCTTTTTGTAACGCCTCTGCTGATTTAATCAAAATTCCATTTTGAGCACCCTTTCCCGTCCCAACCATAATTGCTGTAGGTGTTGCTAATCCCAACGCACAAGGACATGCAATGATAACTACTGCCACAAAAATAGTTAAACTAAATGCTAAACCAAAACCAGTAAAATACCAAACAAAAAAAGCAATAACTGCAATACTAATCACTATAGGAACAAAGTATGCTGAAATTTTATCAGCCAATTTTTGAATAGGAGCTTTACTTCCTTGTGCCTCTTCAACTAGCTTAATTATCTGTGAAAGTGCCGTTTCAGATCCAATTTTAGTTGCTTCAAAAGTAAAAGAACCCGTTTTATTAATAGTTGCACCAATTACTCTATCACCTTTATTTTTTTCAACAGGAATACTTTCACCAGTAATCATACTCTCATCTACTGAACTATGTCCAGTTTTAACCTTACCATCAACTGGAATTTTCTGACCAGGTTTAACGATTACTATATCTCCAACTTTTACTTCCTGAATAGAAATTTCTACTTCTTTTTTATTCCTAATAACAATTGCAGTTTTTGCCTGTAATCCCATTAATTTTTTAATTGCCTCTGATGTTTTTCCTTTTGCAATGGCTTCTAAATATTTACCAAGCAAAATGAATGCTATCAATAAAGCAGCAGTTTCAAAATAAAGATTATGCGCACTAAACCCCTCCCTACCTTGCCAGATAAATATTGCGACAACAAGAGAATAAACATAAGCTGTCCCTGTTCCCAGTGCTACAAGAGTGTCCATAGTGGCAGTTCTAGTTTTAAACAGTGAAATAATTCCATGTTTAAAGAACATTGAACCCGCAATCATCACTGGTGTTGCTAAAAGTAATTGAATTAAAGCTATATTTTGTCCAATAAAAGCAGGTAATGGCAAAGAGAAGAAAGGAGCAATCATTGCTACATAAAGCAAAGGAAGAGAAAGTAATATAGAGAATAAAGTTTTTATTTTCAGAGTCCTAATTTCTTTTTCTCTTGCTTTTTTCTCAGTGTCAACACCTGATGATGATTCTAAAGTTTCATAACCAAGAGATTTAATTGTTTTTTTGATTTCCCCAGGATTCGTTATAGATGGATCATAAGTAATCTCTCCTTTCTGAGTTATTGATAACTCTGTTTCAATTATCCCATCAAGACTTTTTAGCCCACCTTTAACCGTACTTAAACAATGTGGGTTATCCATCCCAATAATTTTTAGGTTAATTGTTGCTTTGTTAGAAGTTTCTCCTTTAATAACCTCATAACCCGTTTTTTTTATTGCTTTTTCTAAATTCACTCTTGAAGTTTTTTTAGAATTAAAAGTTACACGTGCTTTCTCAGTTGCAAAATTAACATTAGCAGTGGCTACTCCATCTATTTTCTTAAGGGCTTTCTCAATTTTTGCAACACAACTTGCGCAACTCATCCCCTTTATAGGAATTATACTAGTCTCCATTTGTGAAATAGGTTGTTTTTTTTCTTTACTCGTAAAAGAAGAGAAACATTTCTTACTACAAAAATAATGTACTTTATTCCCTTTTTTAACTCTAAACTTGGCTTTCTTCTGGTTAACATCCATTCCACAAATAGGATCCTTTACCATTTTTTTTTCAGTCTTTAATCTAATAGTCATTTTCTTTTCTCTCCCTCTAACAATTTACAACAATATTCCTTCATATGAGCATCAATTAACTCTAATAAAGGTTTGATTGTTTTCTTATTTACGGTATAATAACGAAACTTACCTTTCTTTTCCATGAAAACCATTCCATGATGTTCTAATGTTTTTAGATTATGTGACACCATTGTTTGCTCAAATCCAGTTATTTGACAAATCTCACCTACATTTTTTTTATTCCCACGTAAAACATTGATTATCTGTAAACGATTAGGGTTAGCTAAAGCTCCAAAGAAAAATTTGTAAGTTTCAACAGTATGTTCCATATATGACTAAAATAACATATGATATATAAATCTTTTGTTAAAGAAGAAGATTTAAACTCCCACACCAATCACTTGTCGGAGTACCCAACCAACAAAGAAACTAATTAGTGCAACTCCAAATGATATTGTAATCATTAAACCAAACCTTCTCCAGAAAGAAGTCTTCTTAATGTTACTCATATATTTACAATAAGCACCTATAATTAATACTGCAATGCTTAAAGAAACACCAAAAGCTGCAGCCGCAACAGAAAATAAGAAAAATGGGAACACTAATAATAACACTGTAATGATATAAGCAATTCCGGTGTATAATGCTGCCTTACCCGGTTCTTTACCATGATGCCCATCTTCTTTAGATGAAAGATAACTTGATGCAGCCATAGATAATGATGCTGCAATTCCAGCAACTAATCCAGTTAATGCAATTAATTTAGTGTTTTGTAAAGCTAAAGTTAACCCAGCTAACATACCTGTCAATTCAACTAAAGCATCATTTAATCCTAGAACAAACGCTCCAGCATACACTAACCTCTTTTTCATTAACGAGAAGTAGATTTTTGTTGTTTATATTCTTTTCTTTTAGCTCTTTTTGCTTTAACTTTATTTTTAACATGACTATGAACGTTTTTAGTAGTAGTGTAAGCTTTCTTTTTAACATTACGATGAACGGTTTTTGTTGTGATAATTGCTTTTCTTGTTTTTCTAATAGCATTATGCCGAACAACTTTAGTTTTATGATATGCTTTCTTTGTTCCTTTTATAGCAACTTCACGATAAAACTTTAATTTAAAATATTTTTTTAAAGCATCAGCATAATCTTTACCTACCCAATAAATTCCAATAATTAACATTGGCCAAGAGATGATGTAAATTACAACAGAAGTCCATTTTATGAATAAATCCTCAAAATATAAGAAAAAAATAATTTTTGTGATTCCACCTAATACTAAACTTACTAACACAAGAAGTATTCCAACATAAAATTTCCAAGAAAATCTTAATTTTCTGATCATAATTTTATAACAAATCTCTGACAGCTACTTTTCCTGCTGAAAGCAAATCTGATTTTCCACAATATGGACATTTTTCTTTTTTAGCTTTAAAATGATAATTGCACCTTGCACAATACCATGCTTGTTTCTTTTTCTCTTCATCGCCTAATCCCCATTGAATGGGTTGATGTCGTTTAAAGCATAAAAAACACTGGTAACGTGGATCTTTTGTCATTGAAGGGACTTGTCTAGACTCTAGTTTTGCCACTTCTCTTTGACAACTTACACATTTAACTTTTAATCTTAATACGGGCATTTTTTTAAGGAAAACCAACAGATATAAAAAGTCTTGTTACCCCCTTTGATGAATGAAAGCTGTGCTCAATGTAATAAAACCATCAGCTAAAGAAAAACAGCAAGTTAAAATTTCTATTAAAAAATTTATTCAACGCTTAAATGCTTGTTTACCTGAAGCAAAAGCCATTTTAGGTGGAAGTGCTGCAAAAAACACTTGGCTGAAAGGTAACCACGATATAGACATTTTTGTACAATTTCCATTAAAAAAGTTCAAAGATAAATCACAAGAATTAAGCGATTTGTTAGAACCAAACTTAAAAAAAGCTTTTCCAAAAAAGAAAATTTCCCGTTTACATGGAAGTAGAGACTATTTTCAAATTCAACAAAATAAATTAATCTTTGAAATTGTTCCAATCTTAAAAATAACTAAAGCAGAACAAGCACTAAACATTACTGACATTTCTCCGTTACATGCGTTATGGATTAAAAAACATGCAAAGAAAAAAGATGAAATTCTTCTTGCTAAACAATTCTGTAAAGCTTCTCAAGTGTATGGTGCAGAATCATACATTTCAGGAATTAGTGGGTATGTTATTGAAATCATTGTTGCACATTATGGAACTTTTGAAAAATTCTTACAAGCAGTAATAAAATGGAAAGATAAAACTATTATTGATCCTAGCAATTTTTATCCAAAAGGTAATGTCTTGTTTCATTTAAACAAATCAAAGAGTAAATCTCCACTTATCGTTATCGATCCGGTAGATAAATCAAGAAACGCTTCAGCAGCTTTGTCAAAAGAAAAATTCTTAATCCTAAAAAAATTAGCAAGATCACATCTTTCTAAACCTAAGTTAGAAAATTTTACTGTGAAAAAAGTTACGTTAAATTCACTTAAAAAACAAGCTAAAATGAACTATTTAGTTTACATTGAGTTAAATCCATTAAAATGTAAAAAAGATGTTGTTGGTATGAAATTAAAGAAAACTTTTATTCATTTAAAAAAAGAATTGAAACATTATGGAATTGTTAAATCTGGCTGGGATTGGGACAAATTATGGTTTATTGTAAAAAAATATTCTTTACCAGAACAATATCTTCATCTTGGCCCTCCAATAAAAATGAAAGAAGCAGTAAAACAGTTCAAGAAAAAACACAAAAAAACTTTCAAAGATAATGGTAATATTGCTGCTAAAGTAAAAGAACCGTTCCCAAAATTGGACGATTATATTGCATACAAATTACAAGCAGAATATGTCCAAGAAAGAGTTAAAAAAATTAATAAAGTTATGATTTTTCCTTAAGATATATAACTTCATATAAATTCTATTTTTTCCATTACCTAAAACTATAAATACACTTACTTTTTCAAGAAACTCATGAGCGTTAAAGCTAAATGTAGAAATTGTGGTAAAGAATCTCCTGCAGAACAATTTAAGTTACACTATAAAATGAGACAGATGGTATGCCCTACATGTTTTTCTGGCAAAACTGAGAAATTACAACAAGAAGCTAAAGAAAAAGCTCAAGCACCACCTAAACCTGCTGGTTGGGATATGGACGATGCATATTTAGAAAAAGTTTCTTCAATGAGAAAAAAAGAAGAAAAAGATCAGTTTGAACGAATTCCGGGTACAGATTATGTTAAATATTCGTGTATCAATTGTAAATATCAGTTTAGGTACGATGTTTTTCGTAAAAAACCTAGAACATGCCCTTACTGTAATACAGACATTCCCCGGTTAAGAACTTTTAGTATGCTCTAGATTTGTATGTTTTTTAGCAATAACATCTAAAATTTATGATTATTACATTAATTTAATATTATCCAATGCAGAAGATAGTTTATCTTTCAAATCTTTTAAATGTTCATACTCAACAATGATAGTGTTTGGCATTCCTTGAGCAAGTTTTGTTACATGTTTACCTTTTTCTAATAATAATATTCTCTTTAAATTTAAACAATAAGACATTCCTATTTCAATACCAACCCCATGACTAGTTTCTGAAACTTCAGCAATGATTAAATCACATGAATTTAATTGTTTATAATCTCTGTTAAAAATTTCAGTGCTATTACCCCCAATTTCAAAAACAAAAGAATCTATTTCTTTTTCTTCTACTATAGATTTGATTTCTGGTAACAGATTTAATCTTTCTCTTGTGTGACTAACCGGACAAGTAATGTAAGCTTTCATTAATTTAATTTAATATTAAAAGTATTAAAAACTTATCTCTAAGTATTAACAAAAAATTTATAAGCCTTATTCTTTTTGTCTCTTATTGATGGCGAAACCAAAAACACAACGAAGAGCACCTGCACGTAAAAGAACTGCAAAAAGAAAAGCTGTTGCTAAGAAACGTGTTGCTAAAAGAAAAACTATTGCTAAAAGATCTTCAAATAAAAGAAAAGCACCACAAAGGAAAAAAGTTAACAAAAGAAAAACTACTAAAAGAAAAGTTACGCACAAAAAACAAGTTAACAAAAGAAAAACCGTAAAGAAAACAGTCCGAAAAAGACAAAATCATGTTAAAAAAAATGTTAGAGTAAAACCAAAAAGAACATCTAAACAAATAGCAGCTAAGAAAAGAAGAAAAGAAACAGGTTATGTTTCTTTTGGCACATTACTTAGAAAAATTAGAAAATCTAAGAAAAAGCAAAATGTGCTTGTTGTAGGTAAATCTTCTAAAAAAAGAAGTTCTAAATACCTTTCTTTTGACGAATTACAAAGAAATATGAAAAAAGATATGAAGAAACGTTAAAAGTTATAGTCTTTCAACAATTGCTCTTCTACCATCAGAAGTAACATGTAAAGGAATTCTTTGATCTTTACCTTCTGCACAAGATTTTTCATATAATTTGTGGAATTCATCTTCACTAATTATTCTAAATTTTTGATCAACAATAGAAATATTAGACTTAAATACTTGAGATTTTAACAAGTGCCAATAAGAGATATTAATTGCAAACCACCTCATTCCACTTTCCATATTAATTTGTAATCTCCTTTTTCTTGTCATAATTTCAGAAAAAGTATCTCTGTAATGAATGTCAAATGCTCCTTCTTCATCTAGAGGTAATGCTCCATTCCCTTTACCACCAGAGTGCCAATAATGATCAATTACCGTGGTATCAACAGTCATCCCATCTGGAGAAGTAGCCCCTCTTACAAATAAAACTTCTATCTCACCATTTTTTGGTTCCCTATCTAATCTAAATGTTGCTGGTTCAAAATCTCTTGTCCGATGATATTGTAAGAAGTAATCTTTTCCTTGCCACGTTTTAAATTCCATTATAGGACAATGATTAGAATCAAAGTGTGATAAATGTCGAACCTGCTCATAAGTTTCAATTAAACTTTTAATTCCCTGAGATAATTCTTCGGGTAAATTTTCTCCAAAATTTTCATGAATCTTTGCATCTTCAACAATAGTGTAACTCACATGTGTTGGTTTATCATATTTTACAGTCATGATATGATGCCTTCCTTCAATAGCCGAATCTGCAACAACTGTTCTATGTAAACCTTTAATTTTCTCCCATAAAGAGAATGTAGTCTCGGCTTGAAATTCTTCTTGATCAATTCCAAGAAGTTTACAATATGTCCTATAAGCCGGCGTTCCAGGATTTTTATCTAATTCCTTAAAAAAACCATCACTAATTTCTTCTATAGATTGCATTCCTCTTGGAGAGAATTCATCAGTTTTCTTTGCAGTAGAACCATATCTAAACATTTTTTCACCAAGTTGTAAACTTTTTAATAATCCTGATGAGCCATCATATTCCTGTTGATGTTCACTTCGTAAAAAAATAGGCCTATGTGATCGTCTTGCTTCTACTAATGTGTCAAATCTTCTTGGAACCAAAATTCCATTTGAAGCAACATAATCTCCAATAGTTTTCTTAGGTTGCCCTTGCAATCTAGATCTATTCTCTAAATAGTAATCCCCCATTTGGTGGTGTGACTCACATTAATTTATAAATCATTTGTAGAAAAATCAGATCCTAACCTCAACTGAAATAATAAGCATCATCAGTAGTAATCACTGTTTCTTTTTGCTCCTTTTTCTCATAAGATTTTTTCTTAATAACATTCTCAGCTACAGTTTTTACTTGCTGAACAGGTTTCATTGCCATTCCTTTGTTGTAATTCATGTTTCCACATTTAAAACAATTAAAATATTGTCCAAACTTACCAACTTTAAGTTCTAACCAATTACCACATTTACACTTAAATTCCTGTAAAACTTCTTTTTTGTGAGATCTGCAAACATCTAACCCTTGTTCATTTTTTGCAATCGCTAATGCTCCACAGAAAGGACAATCTTTCTGTCCAGATTGACCATAAACTTTTCTTGCTTTAAACTTCATTTTATATGGAAAAAATTAATCACTTAAAAACCTACTCCTGAAAGATTTATATACCATAAAGATTTCCTTTCTTCTATGACAGAAAAAGGAAAAGCTAATTTTGTAAGTGCCATGCTTGAAAGTGCTGAAAAAACTAAAGAAACTAAAGCACAAACTCGGTTTGATCATGTTGACGAAGATCAGTTACAAAACTTCATGGCTAAGTTACAGAAAGGCAAAACAAGAGAATAATTCTTTTAAGAGATCTTACATTAGAAATTCTTAAATAAACTTCATAACACTAATCTGTTATGGCAGACATTTTCTTAAAACTTCTTAAACAAAGATTACCACACTGTAATGTTAGCGGTAATGTTGAATTACAACACATCTATCATCCCTCAAATATACCACCAAACTTTGAAGCCACTCAACAAATGGTTGCAAAAACATTAAGTTTAGAACACATTCTTTTTGTTAAAGAATCTGCAGGAGAAATGTCTAGTAAAGGGGACTTTTTTTTAGAAATGCCAGATCAAAATCATTTTATGGTTCTGTCTCAAAGAGTATATGGGGCAGTGATTAACTTAGGTTGGAGAGGTAATCCTTTTTTGGATCAAACAAGAAGGGAACAATATGTTAATTTCTTACAAAAATATTTTAAAAAATAAAATGCCCCAGCGAAGATTTTCAAACGATTATGAATAACCGCAAATTGAACTCCGATCTCAAGGTCCGCAACCTTGTATACTATCCATTATATTACTGGGGCAATAATAATGCATAAAAGAAATTCTTTAAAAAAGTTTAGAAAATACGATAATCCCCTTTAGATAATCTTTCAAGTGATCTGTGAAGAGCTACCTGACAAATCACTGACCCCTCTATATATGCAGCTGCAGCTAGCCCTACCAATTCTTTAGGTGTTTTCTCATCAACAATATTCAACACCTGAGCTATATGCTCTAAATCAGTACACAAATCATTTACCTCACCTGCATCTTGATGGTGAAGCGCAGTGTCAGCATAGTAACGAAGAAATGCAGTTTCCATTATTGAAGGTACAACCATACTAAACAAATTATCAAGAAGTATATAAATCTATTTTTTTAACTGCCCGCCACCAGCAGGTAAAAAAGCTATAATGTCATCAACATGTCCTGCTTTAAGTTTAGCTTTAATTTTCTTTGCTAAAGCACTTTTCTTTTCCCTACCAGAAATAACTACAATATAAGATTTAGTTTTAGCTTTTATAGCATTCACTGGCCCACCAATAATTTCTTCTTCAACAACACCAATGGCATATTGTAATTTAGGGTGTAAATAAGTAGATTTTCCCCTAACCATGAAACTACCTTTAGACATGTACTCTCCAGATTGAGCTTCTTTTGATACTTGATCCGGTTTAACATAAAACACGTCTGCAGTTGCATGACCTAATTTCCATGCACGTGAATAACAAGCAACAGCCTGTGCTACTTCTTCTAAAGTCTTTTCAGTAGCTTCTTGCCCATTTTTTACAATAAAAAACGGTGACCCAGCCATTTCAGTATGAAATACTAAATCTCCAGGTTCTGTATGTTTTTTTACAACTATTTCGTTAGAAGTAGCATCTTTTCCACCTATGCAAAGAAAATCTTCTGAAGAAAAAAACCAATGAAATTTTTCATACCATTCTTTTTTCTTTTCTTTTCTTTTTTGTTTCTTTTCTTCTTCTACCCAGAATTTACTTTCATCTTTCTGTACTTTTTCTAACTGCTTTTTACTTTCTTTTAGAGCTTTTTTAGCTCCTTCCAACTTCTTTTTAGCTTTTTTAGCTAAATCAAAATAAGTTCCAGCATTTTCCTCTACTGATTTTGTTAAATTAAATTCAATTTCCACAATATAACTAACATTTTACTGGTTTTAAACTTTGCTACAGTAATACTTATAAAATAATCAATGTCCAAGATTAAATTATGACAACAGCATTTGCTATAGAAAACACATTAGAAGAACCATTACTATCTCCAGAAAGACAATATGTTGTAAGAAATGCAAAAGAACTTGACATCCCATTTACTGTATTAAAGCATGAACAAGCAACCAGTTCTTGTTACGAAAAATTAGATGAACTCAAAAGAACAACCAAAGTCCCATGGAGTGCTGAACAAATAGTAAAAGCAATTTACTTTGTTGTTGATTGGACACCGTACATAGCCGTAATGCCGGAACTCCGACCAAGAAACAGAGGCAAACCAAAACGTGGGGTAATAGATGAAAGAGTAATTACAAACTTATTTCCCAAGTTGGGAATTTCTTTTACTGACCCAAGACCTTACGTTGGTAGAGATTGTATCCCTGAAACAATGGAGCCAGGTACATGCACCCCATATGCCACCATAGCAGAGATGGCAGAAGTTAGGGATTATTACACACCAATTGGAGGCATTTTAATTCACAAAGACCCAAGGTTAGAGAATAAATTAACAAATGTATCCATGGGAGATACTGGACCAGAAGCCCACAAAGTTTCTGCGAATCAACTTTATGAAGATATTCCTAAAATTCTTAAAGCAGAACATGGGCCTGAAAAAATCCATGTTATACCTTTTTGGTAAAAACATTTTTATAAACCGTCCCATTCTATTCAAATTATGGCAAAAACAATAGACGTACCGTACAAACAAATTAAAGAAATACTTAGACGCCAGTTTCCCAATCGTTACTAATTCTTAACATTAATCACAAACATTTTTATACATAATCAATGGAGGTATACTTACTATGACAGAATACATAAGCATTCAAGATGCATTAACAAAAGGAACAGGAAAAGTTTCAATTAGAGGCTGGGTCCACCGAGAACGTGGTTCAGCTAAATTAAAGTTCATCGTACTGAGAGATTCAACACAAATAATTCAATGTGTTTTAAAGCGAGATACATTCCCAGAATGGGAAGAAATTGATAAATTACAAGTAGAATCATCTCTTCAATTAACTGGAGAACTCAAAAAAGATGACCGAGCTACAACAGGATATGAATTACTAGTAGAATCTTATGAAGTTGTTGGAACTTCTGATAAATATCCAATAACTAAAGATCAATCTAAAGAATCTTTAGCAGATAAAAGACATCTCTACTTGAGAAGTAGAAAGATGACTTCTATGATGAAGATTCGTAGTACTGTTTTTGGTGCAATTGACGAATATTTCAAAACCGCAGGGTTTTATGAGTACCATTCTCCAATTTTTCAATCAGTTCAGTGTGAAGGCGGTTCAGATTTATTTTCAGTTGACTATTTTGGAAAAAAAGATGTGTTCTTAGCACAAACTTGGCAACTGTATGCAGAACCAGCAATTTTTGCGTTAGAAAAAATTTATACAATCTCTCCTTCATTTAGAGCTGAAAAAAGTAAAACATCTAGGCATTTAACAGAATATTGGCATGCTGAAATGGAAATGGCTTGGTGTAAATTTGAAGACATTCAAAGTCATGGTGAAAAACTGCTTAAACACATTGTGAAAGCAGTTTTAGATAAACATAAACCAGAACTTGAAATTTTAGGGAGAGATATCACAAAACTTGAACCTACTGTTAAAAAACCGTTTGTAAGAATGACTTATACAGAAGCGTTAAAAATTCTTAAAGAAAAATGCGATATGGATATTCCTTGGGGAAAAGATCTTAGAACTATTGAAGAAGAAAAATTAACTGAGTTATACGATGTGCCTATTATTTGTACACACTATCCAAAACAAGTTAAAGCATTTTACATGACTGAAGATCCAGAAGATCCAAGAACTGTTCAAGGTTGTGACTTTTTAGCACCTGAAGGACATGGTGAAATCATTGGCGGTTCACAAAGAGAACATGACATTGAAAAGATCAAACAAAGATTAATCGAAGATGATGAAAAACCTGAAGAGTACGATTTTTATCTAGATACAAGAAGATACGGTTCAGTTCCTCACGGCGGTTTCGGTTTGGGTGTAGAAAGAGTTATCAGATGGATTTGTGGTTTAGATACAATTAAAGATGCAATCCCATTCCCAAGAACTATGGAAAGGTATAAACCTTAAAATTATTTAAAATCTTTAGCAGATAATCCTGCTTCAGAAAAATATCTGTGAATAGTACGAGAATCCGTTTTTAGCGAACGTGCTGCTGCAGAGATATTACCTTCTCTTATAACTGCTCGCTTAATAATCTGAAGATTTGCTTTATGTGTTAATTCATGTAAAGATTCTTCTTTACCATCAATAATTTTGATCCATTTTGATCCATCATTTCCTTCTTTTTTCTCTTTTTCTTTAAGAAAATCTTTAGGTTTTAATTCCTCTTTTTCGGTCCAAACAACTGCTCCATAAACTGCGTTTTGTAATTCACGGACATTACTTTCTTCCCAAGATTCACTTTTAAGCCAAGGATATACAGAAGAATGAAATTGAACATTTTTTCCTTCTTCTTCATTATAGCTTTCTAAAAATTTATCTGCTAATAAACAAACATCATCTCCCCTGTCCCTTAATGGTGGGAGTGAAAGACTTACAACATGTAATCTATGATAAAGATCAGTTCTAAACTTTCCAGATTTAACATATTCTCTAAGTGGCCTACTTGAAGCTGCAATAACACGAACATCAAATGAAAGTGGTTCACTATAATTACCTCCTACAGGTACAACTTTAGATTCTTGTAAGACTCTAAGTAAATCTGCCTGCATCCTTTCTGTCATCTCAGCAATTTCATCTAAAAATAAAGTTCCTTGATCAGCACGAATAAAAAGACCATCCCTTTTATCAACACCTGTAGCAACCCTTCTATTAACTCCATAAAGTTCTGCTTCTAACAAAGAATCATGTATCCCAATAACATTAACAGGTACAAATGGACGATCAGATCTTCTTCCAGAATTATGTAAAGCCCTAGCAACTAATTCTTTACCAGTTCCAGACTCACCAGCAATATAAACAGTAGCATTACTATCAGCCACTCTTTCAATACCATCATAAACTTTTAACATGGCAGGACTTTCCCCTATCATCTTATATTTCCCATGTCCTTCAAGAATCATTACAATGAAATAGTGACAGAGCGAACTATATAAGAATTTCTTTATAGAAAGAGATAGATCAAATTTAATACGTTTGAACTTTAATATCTTTAATTCTAGAAAAATGTTTTTTATTTTTAGTAACAATTGTTTTAATATTGTGACTTAGAGCAATACCAGCTGTGAGACAATCTGCATCATCTATTATTTTTCCATTTTCAATTAACTTTGCAGATATTTCAGCAGATTTTAAAATTCCTTGATCATTTAGAGGAAGTACACGAATACTTTCAAACAACTCCATAATTTGTAAAAATTTATTAGAAGAAATTTTTCTTAGATAGAAACCACGAATTATCTCATACATATTAATCTGAGTAGTAAATAAATTAGGTAAATTTAAAATTTCTTTAGTTTCTTTTTTACCATTAATCAAATCAATCAGAAATGAGGAGTCTAATACTTTCATTTAAACACCTAATTTTTTTATTAAAAGTTTTCTATTTGCTGCTTTAATTTTTTCTAAATCTTTGCGCATGCCAGCTCCTTCGTCTTCACTGAGAATTCCAAAAAAATCACTTAGTTTTTTTGTTCTTTTTTTAGATAAAATTCTTCTTAATTCATCAGAAAAACTTTCAGATTCAAGTTTGTTATCTACTAACATCCCATAGACATCATCCATTATAGTCAATGTTTTAGTCCCCATAATGTACATGTACACATACGTGTATATAAATGTTATGTTGATTTTCAATACATTTTTAATGAATAACTATTACCAAACACCATGAACTTAGTTTGGATAGATTTAGAAATGACTGGTTTAGATCCAGATAAAGATCAAATTCTTGAAATAGCAGTTTTAATTACAGATAAAAATCTTAACGTCATTGCAGAAGGACCTGAATTAGTTATTCATCAATCTGATGAAACTCTTGCAAATATGAATGAATGGTGTACTGAACACTTCACAGAATCAGGGTTAACCGAAGAAAGTAGAAAATCAACAATTTCGTTAGAGCAAGCAGAACAACAAGTTCTTGAATTCGTTAAACAACATTGTGAACCAGAAACTGCACCATTATGTGGAAATTCTATTTGGCAAGATAGAAGATTCATTGCAAAATATATGAAAAAATTAAATGAATATTTACATTACAGAATAATTGATGTTTCCTCAATAAAAGAATTAACTATGAGATGGTATCCACAACTAGAATACCCATTAAAATCAGAAGCACACCGTGCATTACAAGATATTAAAGAATCAATTGAAGAACTTAAATTCTATAAAACTACGGTGTTTAAACAGTAATAATTTATATAGTTCTTCTTTTCTTATTTTTAGATGTTAGCTTTAGATATTCTTAAACAAATTTGCCATATTCCTACTGCATCTTTTTATGAAGAAAAAATTAGAAATAAACTATTAACAATTTGTAAAAAATTGTTTGAAGATAAAGTAACTATTACTGAAGACAAATATGGAAATGTTATAGTCCACTATAAAGGTGATCCAAACAGAGACAATCCAAAAAGTATTGCCTATGTCGCACATATAGACCATCCAGCATTTCACATAGAAAATAATTTATTGAGAATGATGGGGGGATTAAATTCAGAAGTTGTTGTTGGATGCCCAGTTACTTTAATTTCTAAAGATCATTCTCAGAAAGAAAAAACAAAAATTACTGAAACTATAAAAGATGGAGAAAAGATAAAATACAGAACAGGTAAAGAAGATCTCAGCAAATTTGCATTCGCCATTTTAGATTTACCAGAATTAACAACAATTAATAATGTCATCAAAGCCCCTGTACTAGATGACCTTGCAGGTGTAGCTATGTCATTAGCTGCATTAAAAGAAATTGTAGATAATAAAACAAAGTCAGATGTTTATGTAGTGTTACATATTGCAGAAGAAGTCGGGTTAATCGGAGCATATTTGATAGCTAAACAAAAATTACTTCCAAAAGAAACATTTGTGATTTCTATTGAAACTAGTTCTTACAAAAAAGGTAAAGAAGTTATTGCAAAAGTGGGCAATGGCATTGTCATTAGACAAGGAGATGCAAGAATTCCAGCATTTAATGTGCAAGCTCTAGAAATTCTTAGAG